>NZ_VOZD01000009.1:0-120552 GCF_013419915.1 Acinetobacter sp. YH12043 | reverse complement strand
TTAATGGAGAAATCTAATCGGTATGTTATACCTGAGAGAAGAGTGAGGAGTTATCCAAGGGTTGTAAAAGGAAAACCTCAAAAATACCCAAGAAAAAGCCAGTCAATCTCTTAACTGACTGGCATTACTCACATGGAGGGATTTTCCTGAAGAAAAAATTACTGACCTGGTAAAGGAATATATTGTGAAGAACTGCTTTGCGTTTTACGTTCACTAATCACCACATCCAGTGTCATAGTTTTTCCAGCGCGTTCTACTTCAATCTGAACAGTACTGTTTGGGGCCTGTAAAGCGACAAAATTAATCAGATGTGAGGCAGAAGTAATCACTTCATTATTCACCTTAATGATTTTATCACCACGCTGGATGCCAGCTTTTGCTGCAGGTCCATTTTCCAGCACTTCAGCGACCACTACACCTGATTCTTTAGGTTGCAATACATCATTACGTTCTGTCGGCAACAGACTGATACCCAGCCAGCCACGAACGACACGGCCATCTTTCAGGATTGCATTCATCACTTGCTGACAGATTTTAGCGGGAATCGCAAAACCAATCCCCAGTGAGCCACCTGTTTGGGAGAAGATTGCTGTATTTACCCCGATCAGGTTACCAGCAACATCAATCAATGCACCACCCGAGTTACCCGGGTTAATTGCAGCATCTGTCTGAATAAAGTCTTCATAGGTATTGATGCCCAGATCAGAACGGCCTGTCGCAGAAATAATCCCCTGAGTCACGGTTTGACCGACACCAAACGGGTTACCAATAGCCAGAACAACATCACCGACTTCATTGCCACTCAGCTTGAATGGCAAAACTGGCAATTGTTCAAGTTCGATCTTGATTACAGCCAAATCCGTATCTGGGTCTGTACCCACGACCTTGGCTTCGGCACGGCGTCCATCATGCAAAGCCACCACAATCTGGTCTGCTTGTGCAATCACGTGGTTATTGGTCAGGATATAACCATCAGGACGTACAATTACACCTGAACCTAAACTGTTTTCATTTGGACTCTGACCAAACTGGTCTGGCAACTGATCACCGAAAAATTCACGGAAGACTGGATCAGTCAGTAAAGGGTGCGCCTGCTGTTTTACTTTTTGTGTGGTAAAGATATTCACCACCGCAGGTGCTGCGACTTTCACGGCGGCACTATAGGAGACAACCCCTCCAGAACGCGAAGTATCAATCAACGGTTCTACTTTTTCAGCAGGCATTTTTACGCCATCCGGCGCAATCGGTGATTTAGGTTTCTGCAGCTGCTGCCACCCCAAAAAACCGATAATGACTAAAATCAGTAACACCCAAGGTAACCATGTAAAGGTGCGGCGCACTTTGCTATCCTCTAAAATATTTTAATTCGTTGATGACTAAGTAATTTGTATCCTATTGTAATGCCAAATACATAACTAAACACAAAAAAATCCACAGAGATTTGTGCTGCTTTAGTTACAATTGGACAAATAAATAAGAATTGGCAAGTTTATAAACTGACAGGAATTTTATGGCGAATTTAAACGATATTATCCGCTGGTGCGATCAGACTTTGGCATCTTCCGAATTTAAGGACTATGCACCGAATGGCTTACAGATCGAAGGCCGAGCTGAAGTCAATAAAATTTTATGTGCCGTTACTGCCTCCCAAACTGCGATCGAAGCTGCGATTGAACAAGGTGCTGATTTGTTACTGGTACATCATGGTTATTTCTGGAAAGGTGAAGCCTACCCGATTACCGGGATGCGTGGTAAACGCATTAAAAGCCTGATCCAACATGATATTTCGCTTGTCGGTTATCACCTGCCCTTAGACAGCCATCCAACGCTGGGAAATAATGCTGCGATTGCAGACCTGCTGGAACTGGAAAACCTTGAACAGCTTGATCCGAATGAGCGCCGTCCAATTGGGAATATTGGTTATTTAAAGCAGGCCATGACGCCAGAAGGATTCAAGGCCTATGTATCAGAAAGACTTGGCTATGATGCGCTGCATTTACCTGCTGAAAAAAGCCTGATTCAAAAAGTCGGTTTCTGTACTGGTGGTGCACAGGATTATATTCATAAAGCGGCGGCACAAGACTGTGATGCTTATATTTCTGGCGAAGTCAGTGAGCGTACTTTTTATGATGCTCAGGAACTGGATGTGCATTATTATGCCTGCGGCCACCACGCCACTGAAAAATATGGTGTACAACGTCTGGCTAAAGCTATTTCAGAACAATTTAATATTAAGTATAGTTATTTCGAATTAAACAATCCGATTTAATTTCGATTGGCAAGTAGATGAGTGGCTTTATCTTTAAATTTTCAGGCTTTATTCTGTATTGTTATTTATACACAGTGCCCATTTTTGCCTAAGAATCTATTACAATAACGCCACTTATTGTCAAAACCCAGCAAAATGCAAGGAATTGAAAACATGACAACCATTACTTTACCACCATTACCATACGACTACGACGCTCTTGCTCCACACATCAGCAAAGAAACTTTAGAATACCACCACGACAAACACCACAACACTTATGTGGTTAACCTGAACAACCTGATCGCTGGTACTGAGCTTGAAGGCAAAACGCTAGAAGAAATCATCAAAGCAACTGCTGGTGATTCATCTAAAGCAGGTGTATTTAACAACGCTGCGCAAGTATGGAACCACACATTCTACTGGAACTGCTTGACTAAAAACGGTGGCGGTAAAGCAACTGGCGCTTTGGCTGCAAAAATTGACGAAGCTTTCGGTTCTTACGAAAAATTCGCTGAAGAGTTCGCAACTGCTGCTGCAACTCAGTTCGGTTCAGGTTGGGCTTGGTTAGTTGCTGATGAAGTAAACGGTAACCTGTCTATCCTTAAAACTTCAAATGCTGACACTCCAATGGCACACGGTAAAATTGCTGTGTTGACAATCGACGTTTGGGAACACGCTTACTACATCGACTACCGTAATGCTCGTCCTAAATACATCTCTACTTTCCTAGAAAGTCTGGTGAACTGGGATTACGCAAATGCGAAATATGCAGGTCAACCTGCAGGTGTTGAGAAATAATTTTTTATTTCCAGCTTAAAAAATCACCCCTTGTGGGTGATTTTTTTATTTTTGGGTCTGAGATGCATATTAAAAAAACAAATGATTCATTTCTTTACAGGAATTGATTGACGGTCTTTGTTTTCCTGCCTAAAATGCGCATCAGATTCTCCAATAGCTCAGTCGGTAGAGCGACGGACTGTTAATCCGCAGGTCCCTGGTTCGAGCCCAGGTTGGAGAGCCAATCTATTCTCCCATAGCTCAGTCGGTAGAGCGACGGACTGTTAATCCGCAGGTCCCTGGTTCGAGCCCAGGTGGGAGAGCCAAGATTCTGAAAAAACCCACTCATTGCGAAGTGGGTTTTTTTATGTCTTTTTGGTATTAAATATCTATATGAGTCTTGTTTTTAGTTTTAGCGACTCGCAACCTTGACAGAGAATAATCACGCAACCCCTCTACCTTTAATCTAGATTACATAAACATAACATTTTGAACTACAATCATTTTTGATTATTTTTAAAACACTTGATTCAGTTTTTTTAGCTTTTTTATAAAAGTGCCTTGACCCCTTTTTAAATCTCTCTATAATCGCTTGCAGATTCTCCAATAGCTCAGTCGGTAGAGCGACGGACTGTTAATCCGCAGGTCCCTGGTTCGAGCCCAGGTTGGAGAGCCAATCTATTCTCCCATAGCTCAGTCGGTAGAGCGACGGACTGTTAATCCGCAGGTCCCTGGTTCGAGCCCAGGTGGGAGAGCCAAGATTCTGAAAAACCCACTCATTGCGAAGTGGGTTTTTTTATTCTTTTCTCTTTTATGATCCGTGTTTGATTTGAGTCAGTTTATATTCTTTGTGATTGGCTGTCTGGCAAGCTTTGCCTTAATTTGCCTGCTCTTCCCCCATCTGTTTACCCGCCAGACGAAATTCTATCCCAAGCGTGTCATTACAGCTTTCGAAAGCAAGATGTTTACTCGCCTGAAAGATGCTTTTCCGCATCATCACATTCTGGCACAGGTCGCATTTAGTGCTTTGATCACACATGACAATATGAAAATGCGCAGCAAGTTCAACCGTAAAGTGACCGATTTTGTGGTGATGGACCGGGAATATAATGTAGTGGCGATTATAGAACTGGATGACCCTAGCCATATTGGCAAGGAACAGGAAGATGCGGAACGCGATGCGATGCTGATTGCTGCCGGCTACACAGTCGTCCGCTACACTGAAATTCCAACGATCCGGCAGCTACAAAGAGATTTGAGATGAATAGTTTAATGAGAAGAATTTGTTTCAGCTTCGGAAGCAGCTTGAGCCTCCTGCTCTGCCTTTGATTTTTCAGCCGCTTCACGCGCTTCAATCCGGGCAATCATATCTGCCTGTTGTTGCTTATATTTTTCCTGATTCTTCGCATCGCTATTAACTGCCAGAAATGCCATGGTCACCAAAAAAATTGGAACACACAAAGCCAAGGTTCCAAAGATAAGCAGTTTTTTGATACTGCGGGGTTTTGTCTGTTCCGACATAACGAGCCTACACTGATAACCTATAATCTTAAGCCACTATAACAAACTTAAATGATTGCTCAAGGCCTAGCATCACAAGGAATAAAAAGGAGCCGAAGCTCCTTTTAGGATTAAGGATTGACAGAAATACCTGAAGGCATATAGGTATTAATAAAGGTCAGCAGCTGGGTTCTGCTTTGTACAATGGCCTCGGTATGTGAAGCATTCTCTACCTCTACAAAATTCACTGTGGTTCCCATATCTTTCAAGCCCTGTTGTAAAGTATTTGTTACTGGATACGGAACAGCCATATCTGCAGTACCTTGAATGATCATCACAGGAACATTAATTTTTTCAGTTGCAGGCTGATTATTCTCAAGGAACTTTTCAACCGACGAATTATTCTGGAAGTTTTCTACTAATCCCGGATAGTCCACGACTGTTTTTTCCGGATTATTCACCAGATAATCATCAATATCTTGCATATATTCAGTAATCAGTGGCCCTAAACAAAGTCCATTTTCTCCAGTCGTACCTTCCGCCTTTTCAGCCACAATCCCTGCACGGCTTGAGAATATATTGCGATAGTTAAAGCCTGGTTCATAAGCTTTAATCCCTACAGCCACATAAGCCGCATATGCCAGTAATTCTGCATAGACCGCTTTCGCAGCATTATCTTGTCCAGCCTCAACCAAAGCATTAAGCGCTTGTGGTGCTACTTCACTGATAATATAGCCCAGACTTGAGGCCGGAGCTGCTGCAATTGCTGCCTTATAATTTGGATCTTCATCGGCAAACTGGGCTGTGGCAAGTGATGCGTGTCCTCCCTGGGATTGTCCCACTGAGACCCAGGCACCATTAAATCGATTTCCTTGTTGTTCTTTAAAGGCTCTTACTGCATAGATAGCCGATTGTGCCGCACTTTTTAAATTTAAATAAGGATGGATCCCCCGAGTACCTAATCCTTCATAATCGGGTGCAACAATCACATATCCCTGTGCAAGCAAGCTGCTGGCCAATCCTCTAAAATTATTATTCAGCTGGTTATTACTTGGTGCACAAGAATCACCGCTACCCACCGTGCCATGTTCCCAAACCACCACCCTCCATCCGTCTTGAGGTTGAGGTATATTTGGATAAAACACCATGGCTGTCGCTTCAGCCCGTTCACCATTTACGTTTGGCATATTATAGCGTATGACTTGAATATCCGATGCTTCAGGCAAGGTATCCTCATCATAAGACTGTTGACTTAAAAATACCCTTTCCTGTGGTCGGAACGAATCATTATCATCGTCATTACACGCAGTCATAAACAATGACATGGAACATACCAGTGCCAGACAGGTTTTTTTGAAACCGTTTTTCACTACATTATTCATATTCTAATCCCTTATTGTTGTTTATGATTTTCATGAAGAATCTTGAATTAAGCATAAAAAAAAGCACCCTTATAGGATGCTTTTGTTATGAATCGACAAGGTGCAGTTACAGAAGCGCGGCAAAGATTCCAAGGAAAATCATCAGCCCCACCCAACGGTTATGCCGGAAGGCCCAGAAACAGCGCTGCGGGTCCTTATCTCGAGTTTTTGACCATTGATAAATAAAATCAATTGCGACGGCTAGAAGCCCCATCAGGCCAAATGGAACAAGCAAATCCTCAATCCATAATGCCGTGCCAATCAAGACCAGACTTAGAACCTGTAAGGTACTAATGATCTGAATATCATGCTGACCGAATAAAATGGCTGTCGATTTTACTCCAATCTTTAAATCATACTCACGATCGGTAATCGCATATTGCGTGTCATAGGCCACGGTCCAAGCCAGATTGCCAAAATAGAGAAGCCAGCAGGTTAGGTCTGGTGTCTGCCCGACTGCGGTATAGGCCATAGGAATGGACCAGGAAAACGCAGCTCCCAAAAATACCTGCGGCAAATGGGTATAGCGTTTCATAAATGGATAAATGAACGCTAAAAATAACGCGCCAAATGACCAGTAAAAGGTTTCAATCGGCAGGAAAAATAACAGGCAGGCACTGGCTGCGACGAGCACCAGAAAGACCATCACTGCTTCTTTAGCACTAATAATACCGGTGGCTAAGGGACGGGTTTTGGTACGCTCGACATGCGCATCCACTTTACGGTCGGCAAAGTCATTAATGGCACAGCCCGCTGCACGCATAAAAATTACACCTAGAATCATCAGCACCAGAATACTGAGATCAGGAACACCTTTTGCTGCGACCCATAGCGCCCACATGGTCGGCCAAAAGACCAGCTCTGTGCCAATTGGCTTATCAAAACGACAAAGATAATAATAGGCGCTCAGACGTTCACGCCAGGTAATTGCTTGTGCAGTTGCCATATCAAGTTAAGCCTGTTGATTTTGTATAAAGTGTTCAAATGCCGGTAAAAATGTTTCTTGTACAATAAATTTACAACCATGCCAAGTATAGCAGCTCTGGCGGGTCCAGCCCTCTTCCAGATAAATCACACGTCGCTCACAGTTTGGATTGGTCCGCTGGAATAATAGCCAGCCAATCGGCTTCGATCCAATGTGCTGAAAAATCCGCGCACGTTTTTGCAAGCTTAATATCGGAAATATACTTTTTGCTTTGACCCATGGCTGCTCTTCACAGCCATATAAATAACTTTCCCGCACCCAGGACGTATGCTGATGTGGCATCTGCATCCACCGCGCATCCACAAATTCCAGACGCTGAAAATGTTCCTGCTGTGGTTCTACCCGAAACTGTCCACTAGCCAGATCCGTTAATTGCTGCGTCAATGACCCTGAGGCATACAGCCATTCTCGAAGCGCAGCAGGTATATGCGGTCCATGTGGATTTTTAAATTTTACACTCACAACGTTATCAACTTCACGATTAGGCATTATCTGTCTTGGCAATCACTTCATATTTTCCATTTGGCAACTTTTTCAAAATCATGCCATCTGTGGTGAGATAAAAACTTTGTGGGTAGTCATAGTCCAAAGCCAGCTCAGGATGACGTAATGCCACAAACTCGACCTGCTTATAACCTTCAGATGTACGCGCAACTTCTACATAGGTCACTTCAGAAAAATTCAGTTTAAAGCCTTTACTATGATCCTGAGGATCAATCCAGGGAAAAAAGCCGGTATGTCTTTTACGTTGTGCCATAACTTCATATCTTTGATCAATAACAGCATCATACAAAAAAACCCGCACAAAGGCGGGTCTTTTTTACAATGAAATTCAGATCAGAATTACAGACTGTAGTACATGTCGAATTCAACTGGGTGAGTAGTCGTGTTCAGACGACGTACATCTTCAGTCTTAAGTTCGATGTAAGCATCAAGCATTTCTTTAGTAAACACGCCACCTTTAAGCAGGTAGTCATGATCTTCTTTAAGAGATTCAAGTGCCATTTCAAGGCTGTGTGCCACTGTAGGGATTTTCGCTTCTTCTTCAGGAGGAAGATCGTACAGGTTCTTGTCAGCAGCTTCACCTGGGTGAATTTTGTTTTGGATACCGTCGATACCCGCCATCAACAATGCAGCGAAACCTAGGTACGGGTTCATCATTGGATCAGGGAAACGTGCTTCGATACGTTTGCCTTTAGGGCTAGAAACATAAGGAATACGGATAGAAGCTGAACGGTTACGCGCTGAGTAAGCAAGCATAATCGGTGCTTCGAAGTGAGGTACCAAACGTTTGTATGAGTTTGTAGATGGGTTAGTGATCGCATTCAATGAACGAGCATGTTTGATCACACCACCGATGAAGTACAATGCCATTTCTGAAAGGCCTGCATATTCATCACCAGCAAACAGGTTCTTGCCATCTTTAGAGATCGACATGTGAACGTGCATACCAGAACCGTTGTCGCCTACCATTGGTTTAGGCATAAAGGTTGCAGTTTTAGCGTATTGGTGCGCAACGTTCCAAACAGCATATTTGAACTGTTGTACTTCGTCAGCTTTACGAACCATTGTGTTGAAGCTCACGCCAATTTCTAACTGGCAAGATGCAACTTCGTGATGATGTACTTCTACACGACCTGGGCCCATGATTTCTTCAATTTTTGCACACATGTCTGCACGCATATCTTGATGAGAATCAACAGGAGGAACTGGGAAATAACCACCTTTAACACGTGGACGGTGACCTGAGTTACCTGCTTCGTAATCTTTACCAGTAGACCAAGCAGCTTCTTCAGCGATCAATGTGTGGCGCGCGCCAGACATGTCGATGTCCCATTTCACTTCGTCAAATACGAAGAATTCTGGTTCTGGACCGAAGAATGCAGTATCACCGATACCTGTAGATTTCAGGTATTCTTCTGCACGGCGAGCAATCGAACGTGGGTCACGTTCATAACCTTGACCAGTTGATGGTTCGATAACGTCACAAGTCACAACAACAGTTGGCTCTGCAAAGAACGGGTCGATGAAACCTGTTTCTGCATCTGGACGTAAGATCATGTCCGATGCTTCGATGCCTTTCCAACCTGCGATTGAAGAACCGTCAAACATTTTGCCGTCTTCAAACGTATCTTCATCAATACTGTCTGCTGGATAAGTAACGTGCTGTTCTTTACCCTTGGTATCAGTAAAGCGAAAATCGACCCATTTCGCGCCACTTTCTTGTATGAGTTGAAGGACCTTGTTCGCCATGCTCATTTTGCTCCGATGTTTTTTGTTGCACTCGCAAAGTGCGTGTTAGAAGTTGGTATCTATTAAGCAATTAGCGTACCAACTTTTAAAAGTATATCTAAAATCTTGAAATCTTTATAAGAAAACATAGGAAGATAAAAATACCTTGTCGCTATTATACTGTGACTTAAACTAAATGCACTATATTCAAGCATTCTTCCTGAGATTTGTTGCAGGTATTTTTTTAGCGCACCTAAATAGTGCGATGATTTCATATTAGGTAAGAATAGGAGCACTTTTCAGTGAGGAATTGCGTTTTTATGCTAATTTAGTTTAAAAAATATTCGATTTCGTTTAATTCTGGTTAAGTTTTATCAGTTACAAAGCGTGATCTGTAGGTTTATGTACTTAAAAAGATCACTATTTTGAGTCACTTTTATTCAAATTGTCGATCTTATCGTTTGATTTATCCCACGCATTATTATTCAAATGATGTTTTTTTCAGCATAATTAATTTAATAATTTAAAACCTATTTATTTTTAATTTAAAAAAAATAATAACTGCAATATTTATTTAAACTTACTTTTCGTCAGTTAATTACTTATACACACATTTAAAATGCCTAAAAGGCTGTGAGCTAATCACCAGCCTGAAAATTGAAAAATTATTGCGCCCGATGTGGCTATTTTTTGCTATGATGAGGCGTGCTTTATTTTCACACAATGAAATCAACGATTTAGTCGTGTATTCCCTAGACTTGCAACAAGTCCCGATAAAGCTCAATCTGGATCACTTTAGCACAGTTAAGTGCAATAATTTCAATAGGTTAAGCTCATGCTTCTAATGATCGACAACTATGACTCCTTTACTTATAACATCGTCCAGTATTTTGGCGAACTGAATCAAGAAGTAAAAGTAGTCCGCAATGATGCCGTGACATTGGAGGATATTGAGCGATGGCAACCCAAGTATCTGGTGATTGGTCCTGGTCCATGTTCGCCAAGTGAAGCAGGAATTTCGATTCCTGCCATTCAGCATTTTGGCGGCAAGATTCCCCTGCTCGGTGTTTGTCTGGGACATCAAAGTATTGGTCAGGCTTTTGGCGGCGATATTATTCGTGCCAAACGCGTCATGCATGGTCGTTTGTCTGACATGTATCACAGCGACAAAGGCATTTTTAGCAACTTGCCGAATCCTTTCTCTGCGACGCGTTACCACTCGCTGGTGATTGATCAGGCCACTTTACCAGAATGCCTGGAAGTGACCTGCTGGACCAATGAAGAAGATGGCTCTATGGAAGAAATCATGGGGATTAAACATAAGACACTACCGATTGAAGGCGTGCAGTTCCATCCGGAATCAATCCTGAGCCAGCATGGTCATCAGATCTTTAAAAACTTTCTTGAAATTTACGCATAATGGGCAAAACGCAAGTCATGAATATTCAACAAGCTTTAAGCAATATTACTAAAAACATTCACCTGACTCAGGAACAAATGGAAGACGTGATGCGCACCATTATGTCTGGCGAAGCAACCGATGCCCAGATCGGTGCTCTGCTCATGGGTCTACGCCTGAAAGGCGAAAGTATTGACGAGATTACTGCTGCAGCACGTGTCATGCGTGAACTGGCAACCAAAATTGATGTCAGTGATGTCCCTCATCTGGTGGATATCGTCGGTACAGGCGGTGATGGACAAAACCTGTTTAACGTATCTACCGCTTCAGCCTTTGTAATTGCAGCAGCTGGTGCAACGATTGCCAAACATGGTAACCGTGGTGTTTCTACCAAATCAGGCTCTTCAGATTTACTGGAACAGGCAGGCATTAATCTTGATTTGAATATGCAGCAAACCGAACGCTGTATCCGTGATATTGGTGTGGGCTTCCTGTTCGCACCGAATCATCACAAAGCCATGAAATATGCGATTGGTCCACGTAAAGAACTGGGTATTCGCAGTATTTTCAACCTGCTCGGCCCGCTTACGAATCCGGCCGGCGTAAAACGTTTGGTCATCGGGGTATTTTCCAATGAACTTTGCCGCCCAATTGCAGAAGTCATGAAACAGCTCGGTGCTGAACATGTCATGGTCGTACATTCACGTGATGGCTTAGATGAAATCAGTCTGGCTTCTTCGACGCATGTGGCTGAGCTGAAAAACGGTGAAATCACTGAATGGGAAATCATTCCTGAACAGGTCGACATTGAATCGCAAACCTTAACTGGCTTAATTATTGAAAGTTCAGCAGAAAGTCTGGCTCTGATTAAAGATGCCTTAGGCAAGAAGAAATCTGAGATCGGTCATAAGGCTGCCAATATGATTGCCCTAAATGCCGGTGCTGGTATTTATGTATCAGGCCTGACTTCAAGCTATAAGCAAGGTGTGGCATTGGCACACGATATTATTTATGGTGGCCAGGCACTGGAAAAAATGAGCGTGCTGTCTGAATTCACCAAAACCATCAAACAATATGAAGCTTAATACGGTCAGGAATTTGAATCATGGTTGATATTGCAAATACAATTTTGGGTAAAATTGTTGATCGTAAGAAAGAAGAGTTCGCTCTTCGTTTGAAGCAGAAAAGCTATAAGGATATAGAAGAGTTAGCTCAAGGCGCGACACCTGTACGTGGTTTTGCTCAATCTTTAATGTCTAAACGTCCGGGTGTAATCGCTGAAATTAAAAAGGCTTCTCCGTCCAAAGGCGTGATTCGTGAAAACTTCAATCCTGCAGAAATTGCGGCGCAATATCAGGATGCCGGCGCTGCCTGTTTATCTGTACTGACTGATGTGGATTTTTTTCAGGGTGCTGATGAAAATATTCAGATCGCCCGTTCGCACTGTGACTTGCCTGCGCTGCGTAAAGATTTCCTGATCGATCCTTATGGTGTGATTGAAGCGCGTGCACTACATGCAGACTGTATCTTGCTGATCGTGGCCTGTCTGTCTGATCAGCAGTTAGAAGAAATGTCTAAAACCGCATTTGAGCATAATCTGGATGTACTGGTTGAAGTGCATGATGAAGAAGAATTAGGACGTGCTTTAAAACTGTCTGATCGTTGTCTGCTGGGTGTGAACAACCGTAATTTAAAAACTTTTGATGTCGACCTGAATACATCACTACGTCTGAAAAAATTACTGGATCCTTCACGCCTGCTGGTCACTGAAAGCGGTATTGCGACCCCTGCTGATGTTTCGATGATGCAGGAACATGATATTCATGCCTTCCTAGTCGGTGAAAGTTTCATGAAACAGCCACGTCCAGATCATGCTTTCCGTGATTTATTCGGTGAGCCTGAATCGGTTTAAAATATTAAGTATAAAAAAAGCCCCATCTCAGCATGGGGCTTTTTTTTATTTCTATTAACCAAATTCATTTAATACTGAGTTGAATGATCAAAATAAGAGATTAATTTTTCAAATTCTGGCAGTTCAGAATAGGACTCATCCGCCTTGATTTCATCTGCCCAATCCACCTTCGAGTTCAGACAAAAACTCAGTCTGTGCTGAATTTTGGGTGCTTGATCCAGAAGCCCTAAAGGAATCCAGATCAATGCAATTGTACCTACCTGATTCGGTACAGGCGAGCCACAGTGTTGACAAAAATGAGAACGAAATCCGGTCTCTTTTTGATAGCAGGAAATTGAAGTCTGTTCTGAGGTCCATTCAAAATATTGCTGATGAACTAAAGTTGCTGCATTTGCGGCCGTACCACTCTGTTTACGACATAAACTGCAGTGACAATGATACATGGCCTGAATATTCGTATTTACTTTGAACTGGACATCGCCACACAAACAACTGCCTGAATAACTCATTTTTTTATTTTCCAGGTTTGATTGATTTATATTTAAAGAGAGATGTTCCATCGAGGCAACTGTTAAGATGATAAAAGGAGAATATTCATGAATTATTTTCTATTTAAAGTTCATCAAGCTATACAATCTTAGAAAACTATTGAGAAATTAATGCTGGGTTTGGGATATGTTGTATTTAGTGCAATTCATTTCTCCTTTCAGTCATTTAAGACTATAATTTACCAAATTCAGTATCTCCCCCGTTTCCAGATTATGAGCAAACACGATTCTTCGCTTTCTAAAGATCAGTACAATTTACTCAAAGATCTTAAAAAGCAAATTAGTCATCCTCAGCCTAAGGCTGAACCTGTTGCCCCTGTCGTGAAAACAGCGGAGCAGGAACAGGAGGAAGACCTCGATCTATTTCGCAAGCAGATGCAAGGCGTACAAAAAATTGATGCCGGCAATATTGCGAAAATAGAAAAATCTCCCAAGAAAAAAGTCGATGCGCAAACTTTGGCCAAGCGTGCTGCTGCCGAAGGCCCCATGCATACCGATGAAACCGTCCTGTCTGATACTCAAGCCATGCTCAATCCGGTTGGCAGTCAAGCGAGCTTAAGCTACCGCATTGCGACCTTGCAGCATAAGGTTTTTGAAGATTTAAAAGCAGGCAATCTGCGCTGGTTCGAAGCTGTCGACCTGCATGGTTGTACGGTCGAAGAGGCACGTCAGGCTGTGCTTCAGATTATCCAGATCGCCAAAGATGAAAACCAGAACGTGATCAAGATCGTACATGGCAAAGGGCCGGAAGCGATTTTAAAAACTTATGTCAACGGCTGGTTACGTCAGCACCGTGATGTTCTGGCCTTTGTCAGTGCGCCTGAAAAACAGGGTGGCACTGGCGCAGTTTTAGTTTTGCTAAAACGTGCAGAAAAAAATCCAAAGTTTAAACAGTAAGCGGATTTACCCCCAAAATAAGGCATTGTAAAAGATTTCTGCTACAATGCCGTCCTTGTTCATTCTCAGTTTAAGTGAATACGTCATATGACTATGCAGCAATCTTACGCAAACATTCTTACTGCCGTTGGTGAAGATCTCAATCGCCCTGGTCTCAAAGATACGCCCGTGCGTGCTGCGAAAGCGTTTTCGTATTTAACCTCAGGTTATAGCCAGACTCTGGAAGAAGTGACCAATAGTGCGGTTTTTCCATCAGATAACCGTGAAATGGTTTTAGTGAAAAATATCGAATTTTATTCACTCTGCGAACACCATTTATTGCCATTTTATGGCCGTGTACATATTGCCTATTTACCTGAAGGCAAGGTATTGGGGCTGTCTAAATTTGCCCGAATTACTGAAATGTTTGCCCGTCGTTTGCAGATTCAGGAAAATCTGACCCAGCAAATCGCAGAAGCGGTTGCTGAAGTCACCAATGCACGTGGTGTGGCTGTGATGATTGATTCAGCACATATGTGTATGATGATGCGTGGTGTTGGCAAACAGGAATCGACGACGCGTACGGTGTCATTTATCGGTGACTTTAAAACCGATAAAGAAGTCCGCCGTGAGTTTTTAGGCGCTGTACCAGAAAGTTATTAATATAGATTCATACATGAAAGCCTCAATTGATATTGGGGCTTTTTTACACGATGAGGTTACGAAAATGTCATCTATTTGGATTGCGGGTCAAGGTTTAGGCCAGGCTGAAGAAAGTATCGATTATCCACGGCCAGACCGGCTGGTTAAAGGCAATCCTAAACGCCTGACCCAGAGTGCCTATCAACATCCCAATATGGATTGCGGAATCTGGCAATGTGAAGTGGGTGCGTGGAATATCGTATTTGCCGAGAATAAACAGGAATTCTTTCAGGTAATCGAAGGGATCGTCCGTTTACATGATGCTCAAAGACAATCCTTTGTTGAAATCAAAGCAGGTGAAGCCGGCATTATTCCACTCGGTTTTATTGGCACTTTTGAAGTGGTTGAAGCCGTTAAAAAATATTATGTCGTGGTAGAAAGTTAAAAGATAAGTACGAATTCAATATCTTCATCAGTTAAGGAATTTTGCAATCAATTCCTTAACTTTTCTACGTATTCATTCAATTTCTTAAAATTTTATCCCTACATTCTTTTCAAAAAGTTGTCTCATTAACTTAACTTCCCTAGTTTTAAAAATAAACAAATTGATGCTGCATAATTAATTTCCTGACTACATTTCCTGCCATGTTTAAATACAGATCTTTTGTTTAGAAGGCTGCATGATCCAAGTGTATAAATTCTGGAAACAGCCATGAGTAGAAAACAGCCTGATCCGCCTAAACGCCCTTCACGTGTTCATTCAAATAGTTTTGACTATAGTCTAGATTTTAAAAAAATTGATTTCCGTAAACGTCCAGACTTATACCGGATTGGACGCGGTGAGCAAGGCGTGCTTTTAGTAGAACCTTATAAGTCGGAAATTCTGCCCCACTGGCGTTTTGCAGATGCGGAAAAAGCCCAAGCCAGTAGTGAAAAAATTTATGCCCTGTTTCTAGAATATTTAAAACATGAAGATTTCGTCGGGGCCGATATGGCACGCAAGTTTTTACAAATGGGTTATACCCGCGCCCGACGTTATGCCAATCATAAAGGCGGCAAAAAATACGATGGTCCGGTTCCAGATGATAAAAAGGGTTTAAGTGGTGCGCATGGGCGTGAGGAATTGCCGCGCAGTTCTGAAGATCCGGTTAAAGCTGCTGCAGCGAAAAAATTTAAACAAAAATGGGATAAAGCCAAAGTCCATCCCGAATATGTACGGCAAAAACAGCAATTTCAGGCTGCGATTCAGCAGCAAATTTTAAATTAGACAGACGCTTTTTGTGCGCCCTGAATTTGAGAAGGTTGCGCCAGATAGACCCGGTTACGCCCTGTATTTTTAGCCATATACAGTGCAGCATCTGCGGCATCCAGGAATCTTTGGTAATCCGGATGACCATCAAATAACGCGCAGCCGATACTAACCGTGAGTCTAAATTGCTGTCCTTGAGCCGTACTGATCAGGCCATGCTCTACATATGTACGGATATTTTCAGCAATGTTCAGCGCGCGTCTTTCATCGGAATCCACCAGCAGCAGCAGGAATTCTTCCCCACCGACACGGAAGGCATAGTCACTGCCCTGAATATATTTCTGTAAGGCATCAGCAATAAATTTTAAGGCCAGATCGCCGGCTGCATGACCATATTTATCATTAATGGCTTTGAAGAAATCGGCATCGATCGCCAGCAAGGATAGTGGTGTCTGGTTATCACGAGAGAAATTGATTTCACGTGAAATAATGGTATTTAAATAACGGCGATTCAATAACTGGGTTAACGAGTCATTTCCAGATTCGATGTAATCTGCAACCTGGAATAATTGATCGACCAAGTGCTGTATTTCACGGTTTAAGTCACGAATACTTTGAATCAGATTCAGCATCTGATCTTTTTCAGTACATTCCAGCACTGCCTGATTCAGCGTATCGATCTGATAAATTCGCTCGATAATTAAATCGACCTGATCAGAACCGGTAAAGGCATAAGACGCCTTATGAATAAACCATAAGCCAAATTCTGACTTGGACAGCATTTGATGTCTAATGCCTGTAGTTCCAGAAAAGACCTTGAACATCAGCTCATTTTCCCAATCCAGCAATGAACTGCGCTGCTTATCTTTTTGTACCGCGACATCCTGCATTGCAGAAAATACCCGGTAACTGTGCTTCATTTCCTGATTCTGAACTGATTTCGCCTCATAGGAACGACACATAATTTCTGTGGCAAATCCCATGATTTGTACAATATAACTACAGGTAGTAAGCATGTTCGGCTGCGGATTTAAACTCAGCAATTCAAACATTTTGCGCTGAATTTCTCGTACACCGCGCATAATCAGCCAGGATGGAATCCCGACGCGTGCATGCACATGTCCAACGATATTCTGTTTTTGCACAGCCTCTGCATAACGCTTATTCAGCGCTACACTAAAACTTTCTGAAAGCCATTGATGTAAAGTATCGCGTAAACGCTGCTGAATCAGCTCATCAGTAAAATACTGAGATGCTTCTTCTTCCAGAAGCATATTTTTATAGAATTCTTCTACCAGTACCAAAGAGTGGTCTTGAATAAACTGAAATGCGTGTAGCAAATCATCTGATGAATAATTTTGACAGATCTGCTCCCACTGCTCCGCCAGCATAGCCATACACTCATTATTCATATAACTTTTCCCGATACTTTGCGATTCGCAGTGATATTATGTGACAAATACAACAATATTCAGGCATTTTAACCCAATTACTGAATACAATCTTTGATAATATCGGTAGAAGTCTCCGAACATGAATTTATTTTAAACATTCAAATACAAGTCATTTGATCTATAAAATTAATTTACTCAATATTCGATGTTATGTTCGCCAAATCAGAAATAATGGACTAAGCCCAGACTCCATTTTTCCCAGTCTTTCGAGTCCTGTTGCTGATATTCCCAGCCCGCCCGAATGGCATTTTGTGTATTCCATGCATATTGCAACTGGCTTTTCAACTTCAGTTGCCACTGATGAGAATCTTCCCAATACGGCAGTTCCACCTGTACCAGACTATTGATCTGATCCGTCCAGATATTCTGACAACCCACCGTTGGCCCCATACCGACACGCCATCCTTTGTCAAGCGCTTTTCCGGCCTGCACATGATTTTGTAGCTGCACATAGCAGAGATGTTCACGTGCTTCATTTGCCCAGCTATAGCCACCCTGAACCTGAAAATTGGCTACGCCATGCTGCTGCTCGGTACTAAACTGGCCATGCTGATCCAGTGCTTCCTGTTTCCAGCCCAAACTAAAACCCCAAGATAACGGCGCTTTAAATGCATTGATCGGGTTATAGGAATTCACTGTAAGTAGATCCAGGTGCTCCAGCTTCACGCGGTCATCACGGTATTGCAATGCACCATCCAGGAATAATAATTGGGTTCCTGTACGCAGCCCGCCTTGCGGATCCATGAGGTCGTGATAAGCCTGACGATGCCCCAACTGCACAAAAGTCTCACCCTGTACTTGCCCAGTTTCAAGAACGATATTTCGGGCATGATGGCTTTGAACCGGATCTATTTTTGGACGCTCTGGCTGCTGACGCTGTTTGTCTATCGCCAACTGACTTCTTAGGCCCAATAATTTGCGAAAGCGCGGCTGGGCAAAAGATTCATCAACTTCTTGACGAAGAAAATCCAGATATAAATGGTCATAGGCCATTTCCAGAATCTTGGCTTGGTCTTCAGCCGGATAATGTTGCAGCATGGCTTCCATTTCAGAGGTTTCTGCATAAGCCACCTGATGCGCAGTTTTTGCCAAGGATTTGCCATGTTGCCGGGCTTGAGCCAGCAATTGAGTTTCCAGCGCCGGACGATAAATTTTCTTCCTGATCAGTCCCTGCTGTTCCACAACTTTTAAAGTTTCGACCGGAATCGCGGCGGTATCGAATTGCTGCTGCAAGTTCAGTTCAGGACGCACCAGATCAAAAAGCCCTAGTAGACGATAAGCACAGTTATCATTAATGAAATAATAAGGGAAACTTACCTGCTGCATTTCCCAGAGATGCTTCACCAGAAAACCGGTTTCTTCAGGTGTTAAATTAAGTTCATATTCCCATAAATCACGGCTTTCAAAGTCACCATATTCCTTGACTTTGCGGTAATACGGCATCAAGGAATATTCCCCCGGATATTGTCCGGTCAGCCCTTTCCAGGCAAAGGACCAGTTATCATTACTGTCAACTGTGGCAGCATAATTGACCGCATAAGAAACCAGATTCAGTTGCTGCTGGTCTTTGGGATCCAGACGCAGCAAAGTATGACCAAACATGGAGCTGGGATTGCCCATATAATCGGTGGCATAAATCAGGGTCGCCTGATAAGGCTTGACTTCATTCATCCAGCGCTCAAAATCCGGGCAACTCGCTTCAGGCAATTGCTGTTCAGAAATATTCAGCTGTTGCATTAACCACTGACTACGTGCCGGGAATTTACATCGTACAGACTGATTGGGTTCTGCGGGCTCAAACAATGCTTGTATATTTTGCTCCAATTCAAGTTGCAGATCTGTCTTGCCCTGCTTTGCCAGAAAATAACCAGGATAGCTGACTTCACTTTTTCCTTCAGCATTGACATACATCAAACGCTGCCAGGTCGCGGTCTGGTGCAATTTTTTTTGTGTGGCTTGTTCTAGATAAGCTTGAATATCTGGAGAAATTTCGGATGCAAAACTTAGGGGACTCCACAGCAAGGCTGAGAGCAAAAAAGCATATTTCATTCAGTCAACGGTTCTTTTCAGTTTTTATTTATAAGAAAACCCTGCCAGGACAGCAGGGTTTTTACAGCGATACTTAGATATAAGCTTTTAATACTTCATCTTTAGCCATGACTGTTTGTAGAGTACTTAACACTTGTAAAGTATTCTGGTTTTCTTCTGAATAGATTTCAGAGAAATTCTGCTTAGATACAGTGAAGAAACGTGCTTTGTCTTCTGCCTTGATATTTAGCAGTTCAGCCAGTACATTCAGGCTTTCACCTTCACCTACGGCCATATCACGTGCCAATGCCTCAGCATTTTCATTGGTAAAAGTCACGACTTGAGCCGTTACTGTACCGCCCTGGCTACATCCTAAAGTACCGAAAGTAATACCCAGCCACTGGTTAGTAAACAGGACGTTTGTTGTACCTGCAAGCAGCTTAGGAATAATGCCTGACTGGCCTGCCCATACCTGGCTACCAATACCACAACCTACATCTCTATCCGCCATCGCCATACCAGAACCCGTTGCCAATACCACAGCGAGCATAATCTTTTTTAACATACTTATTCTCCGGTTATTCTCATGCATCTTTTGTTATTACGCTAATGATGTAATCTTCATTACACATTCAGGAGAGTAGCGGGAAGTCTAATTTGGCGCAATGAAAAAACTGTCTGATTTACATAAAGATAAACAGAATAGTTTTACCGGGTTTTTAGACTCCAGTTACCTTGAGAATTACGCTGTCCTAGAATCTTTAATACCAGCACCAGACTGAGCAATAAAAGTAAATACCAGGAACCGAGCTTGCCCCAACCGACCATGTGCCATTTTTCTACCTGGCTTGGATATAGCCAGATCTGATAAAAGGTACTGATGTTCTCAGCCACCCAGATAATGAAAGCCAAAATCAACAGGACAGGTAACATCGGCAGCTGAAAAGCATGCTGATTCAACTGAAATCGAATTCTGGTTTTCCAGAACATCACTACACTCCAGACAAATAACAGCAAACGATAGTCCGGAATGAAGAATTTACTCATAAAGTTGATGTAGGACAGTACTGCCAAAGCCAGCATATGGCTAAAGTGCGGCAATTTTTCAAATGAGACTTGGTATAAGCGTAAGGAACGTGCAAAAAAACTGCCGACAGCCGAATACATAAAGCCAGCAAATAAAGGCACCGTCAGTATTTTAAAAATTGCAGGTTGTGGATATTGCCAGGATGCAATCGCCGGATGGGTCAGGAAAATTTCCATAACCATCGCCATGATATGGAACAAGGAAATTACTTTGGCTTCGGCCCAGGATTCCAGTTTGGTATAGAGTAATACCACCTGAATCAGTAAAGCGAAAAATAATAGATAGTCATAGCGATAGAAACCGTAAAATAGTTCACTACCCATTGATGCGGTTTGTGCAAAAGCAAGCAGGAGCAGAATCCCAAATAAGGCAGCCGAAGCTGCCTTATAGATAAATTCAAACCCTGATTTAAAAAAGTCGATCAAGGTTTACATCCTAAAGGTATTTAGCGCTGTACTCATGTACGGTATCAATAAATACTTTAGGATTGGCTGGATCCACCCACTGGGTAATGCCATGACCTAAGTTGGCTACATAACCGGTTTTTTCACCGTTAGCATAGGCATCATCCAGCATCAACTTGGTTGCTTTAGCAATCGCGTCTGGAGTGCCATATAAAGTTGCCGGATCCAGGTTGCCTTGTAGTGCGGCACGGCCTGCAACAGTCTGACGCGCAACATTAAGCGGTGTAGTCCAGTCCAGACCAAAAGCATCTGCACCGGTCGCAACCATTGGCTCCAGCCATTGACCTCCACCTTTGGTAAACAGAATTACTGGAATCTTGCGACCGTCTTTTTCACGTTGCAAACCTGCCACAATTTTCTGCATATAATTGAGTGAAAATTCAATATATTCACGATGAGCAAGTGCCCCGCCCCAGCTATCAAAGATCTGTACTGCCTGAGCACCTGCATCAATCTGGGCATTCAGATATTCAGTCACAGCATCTGCTAAACGTTCTAATAAAGCATGCAGAACCTCTGGCTGTGCGTACATCATGTTTTTAGTGAAGCGGAAGTCTTTGCTCGAACCCCCTTCAACCATATATGTCGCCAAGGTCCACGGACTGCCAGAGAAGCCGATCAATGGTACTTGCCCACCCAAAGCGGAACGAATGGTCGACACTGCATTCATTACATAATCAAGGTCAGACTTGGCATTGAATTTGGGTAAATTAGCCACATCCTGTTCAGTCCGCACAGTTTTGTGGAATTTCGGACCTTCACCTGCTTCAAAATACAGACCCAGACCTAAAGCATCTGGTACAGTCAGAATGTCCGAAAATAAAATGGCCGCATCCAGCTCATAACGGCGTAAAGGCTGCAAAGTCACTTCACAGGCAAATTCAGTATTTTTGCAAAGAGAAAGGAAATCCCCTGCTTTGGCACGTGTTTCTCGATATTCTGGTAAATAACGGCCTGCCTGACGCATCATCCATACAGGGGTAGTATCTACAGGTTCACGTAACAATGCGCGCAGAAAACGATCATTTTTTAAGGTCGTCATTCACTTTCCTATCTATCTTTGATATTGCCCACATCATAACAAAATGGCTGCATTTTGAATAACTTCTCATGACTTTAAAAACCGATCATGTTAAGTGATCAAATGTGAGGAACTACACAAAAGAACTACTGCATCTCCACATTTTTTCTGTAATACTTATAGTGTTTTTTCACATAGTTAACGAAATATTTTTAAGGTTGAGTTACATGTTCGTTCGCACAATGCTCGCTGTGAGTCTAGGTTGCATTTTCGCAGGTACTGTTTTCGCTGCGTCTAATGCTGAACAACCATTAAACCCCCAAGTTGTCACTGATGTTGCGGTTCAGGATCCGATTGATCCTTTAGCGACTGAAGCTTCGGCAGCACAAGCAGAAACTCGAATTAGTGCTCAAGAACAACAAGATCTGAAGAAAGCTTCTGAAGCATTAGATGTATTACAAGATACTGAAGACCAGACTGCCAATATCGGTGCTGCTCCAACCACGACTAAAGCACCGACAAATTCTGCTGCTGCGAAAGCATCTTGGACTTTAGACGGCCTTAATAATGCAAGCTGGTATGAAGATATTGGTAAAGGCCAATTTCCGGTATATGCACGTGCGCATGTCATGTTGAATAATGCCCATGCTTCTCCAGGTGCGATTGACGGTACTAGCGGTAAAAATACCTTGAAAGCGATCGCATCTTTCCAGCAAATGAATGGCATTAAACCAACAGGTACGTTGACTCAGGAAACTTGGGATGCCCTATTGGCTAAACAGGGTTCTAAGCCTGCTTTTATTGAATACACCATCACTGAAGAAGACCTGAAAGGTCCTTATGCCGAGTCTATTCCTTCTGACTATGCCTTACAGGCAAAAATGAAAGGTCTGTATTACACTCGCGTAACTGAAATGCTGGGTGAAAAATTCCATATGGATGAAGACTTTTTGAAAAAGTTAAATCCAAAAGCTACCTTCAAAAAAGCTGGGGAAAAGCTGATTGTTGCTAATATCCGTAATGAAGTTCCTGAAGATATTCATTTAATTGTGGCGCATAAAGGCGCCAAGCAGCTTTATCTGTTCAATAGCCGCAACCAGATGATTGCTTCTTTCCCGGCAACGATTGGTAGTTCAAGTACTCCATCGCCAACAGGAACTTATAAAGTGACTGGCGTAGCGAAAAACCCATGGTATAGCTACTCGCCATCTAACTTTGTTCAAGGCAACAACAAGAAACCACTTTCTTTACCACCTGGTCCAAACGGTCCTGTAGGTAATATCTGGATCGGTTTAAGCAAAAAATCATTTGGTATTCACGGTACACCAAATCCATCGGCAATCTCTAAAACTGCATCACATGGTTGTATCCGTCTGACCAACTGGGATGCGAATGATTTAGGCCGTAAAGTGAAATCAGGTGTAACTGTCCGTTTCCTTGAATAATCTTTATTTAAGTCCCTAAGCCCGCTTACGAGTGGGCTTTTTTATTCCTGCTTTCTTTTATATCGTTGCAAAAATGCAATGATCTGTCGCCTGTTTATAATTTTTTAAGAATTAAAACAACGTTATGATGATCTCAAGTTAAAAATTAAAGTGAGATAAATTCATGAAAGCTTTTCTACATCCAAGTGAAAATCGTGGTCATGTAAAAATGGGCTGGCTGGAGTCTAAACACAGCTTCTCATTTGGCAACTGGTACAATCCGAACTATATGGGCGTGAGTGCATTACGCGTTATTAATGATGATCTGATTGATGCACATCAGGGCTTTGGTACCCATCCGCATGACAATATGGAAATCCTGACCTGTGTATTGAAAGGCACGATTACTCATCAGGACAGTATGGGCAATCATGGCGGTATTGCAGCAGGTGAATGGCAACTGATGAGTGCTGGAACCGGTGTACGTCATAGTGAAATGAACCAGGGTGATGAACAGGTGCATCTCCTGCAAATCTGGATCATTCCGAATGAACATGATGCTCAGCCAAATTATCAGCAAATTCGTCTGAACGCAAAAGAACAACCAAATCAATGGCATTTAATTTGTGGACCAAATGACAATGCACCCATGCACATTCGTCAAAATGCTGAAGTCAAAACAGCCGTGATCCAGCAAGGTCAAAGTCTAGATATTAAGGCTACCCAGCATATCAATTATGTACATGTGATTTCTGGCTCAGTACAAATTGCAGAATATACAGTTGAAGCTGGTGGTGCGATTGCCTTTATGGATGACGCAGAGATTAAAGCAATTGAAGATGCACAAGTGATCTGGTTTGATTTGCCAGAAGCTGCTAATTAAAACTTCTATTTATATTCAGTCTATGCCGACCCATCATTTTGATCAGTCGGCATTTTTTATAGAAAACATATAAAAATAATAGTGATTCATTCTTTATAAGGATTTGAACTTCAATATCCCACTATACAAATTAAACCAATTCACATCAGTTTTTTACCGAACAACAGTAAATTTTGGGCGAAGATTGAGCTGATCCATTTTGATTGAATCAATATAGCGAATGGCTGTTCTGGTCATTATCTTGTATAGATTAAACAGGTGTATGCACCTTTTCATTTATTCTGAATAAACCGAAGAGCACATCTAATGAACCAGATTTTAGAAATCCAAAGCAGCCAGCAACAAGCTCTGCACTTTTTATTAGACTTTTTAAAACAGCAGCAATATCAGTTTACGGCCATTACCCCACTTTCCCATCAACGGATTCTGGATCGTAAAAGAAGCGAAAAAAATAAATATAAAACCCTACAGGATATCTTTGGCTGGAATCTGGAATTTACAATTACCGATCTTGATCCTGTTCTTTTTTCATTATTATTAGAGCATCAGCTTTTGGAAGTTCAGGATAACGCATATAAAAGTCTGATCAGAGTCGCTTCACTCGAAGACGAATTATTTATTCACTCAGCCTTTCCCACCACCCAACAGGACGCTGTTTTTTTTGGTCCTGATACTTACCGTTTTGCCTATCATTTAAAGCAGTATTTATCTTGCCAGGCCAATTCTTTTAAACGGGCGGCTGAAATATGCTGTGGCACTTCTGCTGCTGCAATTCATATAGCTAAACATTTTCCAGATCATGAGGAAATCTTTGTCGCAGATCTGAATCCGAAAGCCCTTCTCTATAGCCAGATTAATATTGATTTTTCAGGTTTTGATACGATTTATCCTGTGCAGAGTAATTTATTTTCTGGTCTTGAAGGCCAGTTCGATCTGATTTTTGCCAATCCTCCTTATTTAATTGATCCAGATCAACGGCAATACCGTCATGGAGGCAATGAACTGGATGGCAATGAATTGTCTTTTAAGATTATCAAACAGGGTTTACAGCGGCTCAGCTCAAATGGACGTCTATTTTTATATACTGGCGTCACTATTTGTCAGGATGGCAATCGCTTCTTGCAGCATCTGGAAGATTTAATGAAACAGCATCAAAATATTAACTGGTCTTATGAGGAAATTGATCCGGATATTTTTGGTGAAGAGTTAGAGCAACCTGCTTATCAACATGTAGAAAGAATTGCGCTGGCTCTGCTGAAGTTCAAAGTCAAAACTGATAGAACATGAAATTTCAGCTCGGGTTGAGGCCATTTTTAAACTGCGGCCTAATTAAAACAAATAAAAATTAAATCAACCCACATCACATTTAAGATTATTTTCAATAATTATTTATCATTAAAAACATATACTTAAATTAAATATGAGTTATATTTTACCGCCACTTACTTCTATAATTCTCATCTGATATTTACGACAACTTTAAAAATAATGTCGTCTTTTTGGTTATACCTTGGGGAAAATTGTGGAAAGAAATTATTTGAGGTTGAGAACAGCCTTACTAACCTTATCGCTATCGATGAGTCTGATTGCCTGTGGTGGAGGTGGCAGTAGCGGAACATCTTCTCCTGCAGAAACACCAGATTCTGCTGTTAATCCACCATCAACAACCCATCCACCTGATAACGAGGAATCATCCCCCTCACCTATAGAAACACCTGATGGCAGTACACCACCTTTAAATCCACAAACGCCAACGACCACCCGGATTAATAAGGCATTGAGTACAGGTGATGCCCGACCTTTGATTCAGCAAGATTCCGCTACATTGCTAGACTAGGCCCTGCAGCTCGCCAAGCAACAACAAACATGGCAAAAGGGTTTAATTACCTCACTCTATACCAGTTCGAATGGCAAAGTTTTGCAACCTCAACTGCAATTTACGCCAACTGCTTTGATTAATCTTTATCCTTATGATTTAAGCGCAGCTTTGCCAATTGCAGTTTCAGATCAAGCCTGCGGCTGGAATTTAAGTCAGCAGGCAAATAAAGGCTGTGGTCTGGGAGTCGCATCACAAATCGGTAAAGGCCGTGCGCTGGCTTTTGGCCAGAATATGCTTGGAGGGATCTCAGCGAATAGTCCTGACGTGGTAGATTTTGCACCCGTGCTCAACAATGGTTTTCGCTGGCTATTGACGGGGAAAACACAAGCACAGCCTAAACAAGAATTAAAACTTACCGTGAATGGCCTGGCACAAACCAACCTGAGCATGATAGAAAATATTTTGCCCAGCATTTAGGGGTTAAAGTTACCTTTCTACATTGTAATGCACTGGATCAAACCAATACCTGCTGGAAAGATGCTGACCTGATGATTTTAGGCAGTAATATTGGCGCCAATAATTTTGAATCCAGCTTGATTCAGGAATATCTGGAGGCAGGTAAGCCAATATATTTCCAGGCAATGGGTTATAACGTCACTACACCGATGGAAAAAATCTTTTCGGCATTGAAGATTGAGACCAATAATAATTACTGGCGTGGCCAAGATACTTTACTCATGTCTTCAGGACGTTCTATCACAGATCAATGGAATAAAGTGAATGACATTGATAGTACGATCCAAATGTTGGAATATTTCAAGTCACCAAGTGCGACACGTCTAGGTGATTTAAATGCCAATAATCCGTTGATTCAAACCATCAATAAAGCTTCTACCAATCTACAAAATTTAAATGCACAAGGCATTACTGCATTTAGCGCAAAAAATAATAATCAGATTCTAAAAGCTTTGGTGTTATTGGCAGATCTCTGGCGTCCAGGCGTGAATTACAGCGGACTGTCGAAAAATGGCGATGCTCTGACTTTTATGCGTACCTATGCCAGCGACTCCTGGACGGACTATAAACGCAAAACCACATTGGTGAATCCAAATGGTGCCGGCGATTATATGCCAGCCTCTGCACAAAACATGGCTGTCAGTGCTCAAGCCGAAACCATTACCGTGACCATTCCACAAGGCAGTGGAATTACCACAATTGGTCGTGCCAGCATTCCGGGCAAACCTGTCAGTATTGAGATTGTTGATGCTCAGGGTGCGCAGCTTTCAGTCCAGACCAGCTATTTACGTGCCTGGGGCAATCCCTTTGATGATGGCGGCTATAAACGTCCTCGCCGTCCCAATAGTTTCACCGTAAAATTAGACGCCACTCAAAGCAATGACTTTATTAGCCCGTTCGGTGGACCATTGATGTTGAATTACAGCAATGCCAAAGCAGGCTCGGTGGTGACCTTAAAAATCAAAGGCGCAGCAAAATATGCGCATTATGATTTTACTCAAACGATCACTGAAGCGGATATTAGCGAAGCCACCAGCATCCTGCAAAGTAGAAACTTCGGCTGGAACACTTTTAAATTTGTTGGTGGTGAAATTCAACAGACCAATGACTATGCTTTAAAAGCCATTGGTGATCGATCGGCACGTACCTATGTGGATCAGATTAAGGGCGTAATCTTTGACAGTAACCACATTGCTAACGGTTATAACAACATGCCGCTGGATAGCAGTACGGCACAGCGTTGTAATGAATTAGGCTGGGATTGTACCGGCACAGTTCATCGTGCCCCGTGTTCAATATTTTGTGGGCTGGATTGCGACCTGTGGCTTCCTGTGCTCAGGAAATCCATCAGATGGGTCAACTTGATACCGGTTGGGGCTGGGTGCATGAACTGGGACATAATACTGTTCAGGATGTCTTAACCATGGTATTCCCTTCCACTGAAACCGGGAAAACTATTGGTTGCGTAGTGGAATGTAATAACAACATTCTGGCAGGCCTAAACATGATGCGTAAATATCATCTATATGCTCAGGACAGTAATGGCAGCAACTTCCGCCACCCAACCTTATATGCCAATATCAAGGATACACGGAGTCTTGGTCTGTCAGGTGAGGTACAACGTGCCGCCATGGAAAAACTCTTATGGCAAGATGGCTATCATGTATCGATGCAGGCCTTCCATATCCAGATGGCCATGAACTATACCCGTTTACATCAAGGTAAATCGCGACCTGATCTTCAGGGTGTATTTGAGTTCATACGCCTACTGAATACGGCACAACGTTATATAACCAGATCGATTTAAGTAAAGCTTCTCAAGCAGATAAGAATAAACTGGGACTAGGTGCATTTAATGCGAAAAACATGAGCCGCCCTGACCTGATTTATGTACTCAGTTCAAAAATCATGGGCTATGATCTTAAAGATTTCTATGCACTTTATGGCTTGCCTTTAACTGCAACCGCACATGCTTCAGTCGCCATGCTTAATCTGCCTACCGCACCTTTGTATTTCTATGCGCAACCAGATGGCGGTTCAAATCGCCTGGCAACAGGACAATGGCTCACCATTCCAGCAAACGGCCCTCTCCCTAACTATCCTTACTAATTGACCAATTTAATATAAAAAAATCCCGGCTTCGGCTAGGATTTTTTATAGCAGAACATTTTCATGATCCGTGTATTAGCGATCAGTGAGAACTAAATAAATAGCTATTTATTTTTCTTGTCTCGACTGCCTTCAAGGATTTCAATTAAGCTCAGATTAATATTTCTCGCCAGTTTTTTTAATTTCTCTCTCGGTTTTCCTCTGCAAAGAAAGCGGAAACTATAGAGCTCATCTTTATAAGAAATCACATAGAAAAAAGTTCCTACTGGCTTTTCTTTAGTTTCTGTCCCGCCTCTTTTTAATAGTCCTGTACAGGCAATATAAATATCAGAATAAAACATTTTCTTGGCTTTTCTGACCATTTCCTGTGTGACTTCCATAGATTCCGGCGTATATTGTTTAATAAATTCAGGTTTGATTTTTAAAATATTCTCTTTGACACCCATGTCATAACACACCAGTCCGCCATATAAAATATCACCCGAATATTTATTTTGGGAAAATCGGTAAGCCAGGTAACCTGCTGATGCACTCTCTAGAAAAGTAATACTTAATTTTTTTTTGGCGAGTAATTTTATACATTTATTCATAGAGTAAACTCCTGACTTTATGATCATCTATTGAGTATTAAATATTCAAAAATAAAAGATTAAATACTTAGCTTCTGAATGTCCTAGCAAAACTAAAACTGAACTGCCCTTGCTCACCACCTTAAACCAGCTGTATATCCTCAGTCATTTATATGACTTAAGTTCATACCAACGAAACTCATAATAACCTTGACGGGTTTTAACTCTGATTGGCTTTCTGATTTGATGTGTATTAGATTTTTTATAGATTCATGATAGTTTTATGCCTAAAAGCATAAGTAGTAGAAGATATAAAATATAGATCACTGAAATGATGGCTAAGTCGATTTAAGTGTGAACTAAAATGTGCTTATTAATTCAGGGTTTATTTATAAGACGATGAATAGGTTTAATTAAGAAGTGAATAATTTCAAAGACAAAATCCTGGCAAGATACCAGGATTTTTTATATTCACTTTTGGTCATGTCATATGACCACTAAATAATTTTGAAAATTTTGCCGCTGATGGTGCTTTGAAAAAACATTTCAAAACTTGGGCGAATATTTTCACCTTCAACCGTAATATGTTTAACGTTAGAATCCGATTGGGTATGAACAAAATCAGGGTCAACAGTAGCCTGAATCACGTATTGAACACCGAATTGATCTTTCACATTAATATTTTGCTTAAGCATAAATAAACCTTTAGTAATGATTATAAGAGAGATCGGCTACAAATTGGTTAGCCAATATATAATTTAAATATTAAATAACTTTATGATTTAATTTAAATAATTGATTTAAAGATGTATAAAATGTACGACCGTCTAGATTCAGGTCAACTTCGATTCCTGATTGAAGCAGTACTCTTTTACCTACTTCAATTTCCTTAAAACCTTGACGTGTATTTTGCATTTTATTCAAGGGAATCAAAGAAACAATAATTTCTGTACCATTTTTAGATTTTGCAATTAATTCATTAATTTTTAACAACTTGTATCCTATTTTTATACTTCTTCCAATCTAGAAAAAGCTTTTTAACTTTTATTTAAAACAATAAAAAAGCACTGATGCGTGCTTTTTTATTCTACAGACTTATAGCGCAGTAATATTTACAGCATTTGGGCCTTTTTGACCTTGAACTACGCTGAATTCAACTTGCTGGCCTTCCATTAAGGTTTTAAAACCTGAACTAGCAATTTCACTGAAATGAGCAAAAACATCTGGACCAGATTCTTGTTGAATAAAACCGAAACCTTTAGTTTCGTTGAACCACTTTACAGTACCTTTAACAATATTTGAGTTTGACATAATAAAACCTACTAATTTTTAATAATTTTTAGTCATCTGAATGACCAGTTGTAACTTTGAAAATAATAAAGAATGGAACTTAAAATCTGGATAAAACGAAGGATTATGAATAAAACGACGATACTTAAGGAAGATTTTTTGCAACAAGACTTTTTTCTAGTTAAGGCCAGTATACAGGAAGATTTAAAATAATCAAGTTTTCTTATATATATATTTAATTACTTTATAAATATTATTTTATTATTTACAGAATTTTCATTATATTTTATTTAATTTCAACGACTTGATAAAATAAATCCATATTGCTTGAGTGAGTTAAACTTTTACATTTTAGTGTACTTTCGTTTCCTGCAAACAAAGAAGCAGAGAAATAACAATGTCATCGCTCTGCTTTACTTAATTTTAAACTGCCCTTTCCCTAATAATATTAAAAGGTCACACGCTTATATTCCCGGTATTCCGGTATCCAGAAATTCGCATCTATGGCTTTCTGCAGCACCTCAGAACCAACTTTTGGAGCGACGCCATCCTCAACCGCAGCTTGTGCAACCCTTAGAGCAATAATCTTGGAAATATGCTGAATCTGATCCAGATCTGGCAACAAATTGGCGGTTGGGTCTTGAAGTTTTGGAGAGCATTCTGCTAAGGCATTACTTGATGCCATCAGCATATTATCCGTGACTCGTGTAGCGCCTGAAGCAATCACGCCTAGTCCAATTCCCGGGAAAATATAAGAGTTATTACATTGAGAAATAGTATAAATGTGTTCCTGATAATTAACGGGTGCAAATGGGCTACCTGTAGCAATCAGGGCTTTTCCATTGGTCCATTGAATAATATCGGCTGGAACAGCTTCTACGCGAGAAGTAGGATTCGATAAAGGAAAGATGATCGGATGTTCACAATTTTCAGCCATGGTCGTGATTACTTCTTTACTAAATAATCCCGGCTGTCCAGAGACCCCAATCAACACTGTGGGCTTTGCATATTTGATGACATCCAATAGAGAAATAATCTCTTCGGCATTTCCCCATTCAGCAATATTTTCTGGTTCTTGAGCCAGTTTTCTCTGAAAATTTAATAGGTTTGGCTGGTTTTGAGTAATAAGGCCGAAGCGATCCACCATAAAAACCCGCTTACGCGCTTCAGCATCAGTCAGGCCTTCTGCCACCATTTTTGCCACAATCTGTTCAGCGATCCCACAACCGGCTGAACCTGCTCCCAAGAAAGCAATGGTCTGATCTTTTAACTGTTTGTTTGACGCATAGGAAGCCGCAATCAAACTGCCTACTGCCACAGCTGCCGTACCCTGAATATCGTCATTGAAGCAACATATTCGATCTCGATATTTTTCCAGTAAAGGCATGGCATTGTGCTGGGCAAAATCTTCAAATTGAATTAGCGCATCGGGCCATCTTTGCTGAATCGCCTGTATCACCATTTCGACAAACTCATAATATTCATCACCAGTGATACGAGGCTGACGCCATCCCATATAAATCGGATCATTCAACAGCTGCTCGTTGTTCGTGCCTACATCCAAAGTAATTGGCAAGGTATAGGCTGGACTAATGCCTCCGCAGGCCGTATATAAAGCCAGCTTTCCAATTGGAATACCCATTCCGCCAATGCCTTGATCACCTAAACCAAGAATGCGCTCTCCATCCGTAATCACAATCACTTTGACATTTCTTCGATTCACGTTATGCAGGATGTGCTCAAGATGATCCCGATCTGGATAAGAAATAAAAACCCCGCGATGACGGCGATAAATCTCGGAAAAATGCTGACATGCTTCTCCTACCGTTGGCGTATAGATGATCGGCATCATTTCGCTTAAGTGATTTTCGATCAAATGATAGAAAAGCGTCTCATTGGTGTCCTGGATGTTACGTAGGTAAATATGCTTATTGATCGCATCATTGAATGAACAATATTGCTGATATGAACGCTGACTTTGTTCCTCAATCGATTCAATCGCTTGGGGCAAAAGTCCATGTAAATTAAAATGAATACGTTCTTCTACAGAGAAAGCTGAGCCTTTATTCAGCAATGGGAGTTCAAGTAATGCAGTACCTGCGTAGGGAATATAAAGTGGACGTTTAGGGTTCAGAGGTTCAGTTGCCATTTTTAACTCGCACTTTAAGATTCGACATAAATGAAAGCCGAAAAGAACAAAAAATTATCCTACTATCCTAGTCGACTTTCAGCTGTTTCAGTCATTCAGCGAATTAATAATGAAAAATGTTCTATTTAATAAACTGATAACGGCAATAAAATAAGCTTTAGATTTTTATATCCTATTGTCAGATAAAAATTTGGATCATACTTTTTTAATTTAGGCTTAAGCTAATTGCCTGAGATTAAATTTTAGAAATTAAAGCTATATATGCATTCGTTTTTATTCATTTATTTTTTAATAAGAAAATATTTTGGAAATTAGATTACTTAGTTTTTTATCTATCTACTCTATCTTAAGAATTAGACAATTTCTGAATAAATAAAACTTAGACAATAAAAAACCCCGATCATTGATCGGGGTTTTTCGTATCTGGCGGAAGCGGTGAGATTCGAACTCACGGAGGGGTATAAGCCCTCGTCGGTTTTCAAGACCGGTGCATTAAACCGCTCTGCCACGCTTCCATGTGCGCAATAATACGGAGCTTTTAGGTGACTGACAAGTGAAAATTACAGTGAATCTCATCAACTGCATATAGTTTCATCAAATCCTTACAATTTTGCTGCCAATTCAGCCCCTTCACGAATTGCGCGCTTGGCATCCAGCTCAGCAGCCAGCTTTGCTCCACCAATAATATGGTAATTCGCTAAAGTCTTTTGATCCTCTGAAGGCATGACATCTTTGACTGACTCCTGACCAGCACAAACCACGACCGTATCTACACGCAGCAACTGATCATGTCCATCCACTTCAATCCACAAACCTTCGTCCGTGATCGATTTATAGTGCACACCGCGTAACATGCGTACGCCATGTTTTTTTAATTGGGCACGATGAACCCAGCCCGTGGTTTTACCTAAGCCTGCTCCTAAAGCAGTAGTTTTACGCTGTAATAGATAAATTTCACGTACAGGTGGCTCGACTTCTGCTGGCTGCAGTCCGCCTTCACTTACATAATTTGCATGCAGATCTACACCCCATTCCCGTTTCCATTCATCTACTGGTTGCGGTTGTGGCTGATGCGGTGGCTTTAATAAAAATTCTGATACATCAAAACCAATTCCTCCGGCACCAATGACAGCGACACGATCTCCTACTGGTGCGCCGCGCAATACTTCAGCATAAGACAGGACTTGAGGTGCATCACTACCGGTAATTTTCAATTCACGCGGAACAACGCCCGTAGCCACAATGACTTCATCAAAACCTTCGCGTTCCAGTTGCTCCCGATTCACTCGAGTATTTAAACGGACATCTACCCCGGTTTTTTCCAGTTGTACTTTGAAATAGCGAATGGTTTCATGGAATTCTTCTTTACCTGGAATTACTTTGGCCAGATTAAATTGCCCACCCACTTCATTAGTGGCTTCAAACAAAGTCACATCATGACCGCGGCTAGCTGCGACTGTAGCTGCGGATAAACCTGCCACTCCACCACCTACCACGGCGATGCCTTTAGGTTTTTTGGTTTTGACATAAACCAGTTCGGTTTCATAGCCGGCACGTGGATTCACCAGACAGGTAGCACGTTTATTTTTAAAGGTATGATCCAGGCAGGCCTGATTACAGGCGATACAGGTATTAATTTCATCAACTCGATTGGTTGCTGTCTTATTCACCCAAAATGCATCTGCCAATAACGGGCGTGCCATTTGCACCATATCTGCCTGACCCGATGCCAAAATTGCTTCAGCAGTTTCTGGCATATTGATCCGGTTCGATGCAATGACTGGAACAGCAACATGCTTTTTGACTTCTGCGGTGTAATCTACGAATGCAGCACGAGGAACAGAAGTGACAATCGTCGGAATACGCGCTTCATGCCAGCCAATACCAGTATTGAGTAAAGTTATTCCAGCCTTCTCTAATGCTTTAGCGACGGTAATCACTTCCTGCATAGTATTGCCATCATGCACCAGATCTAGCAAGGACAAACGGAAACAGATAATAAATCTTTCACCAATTTCAGCACGAATCGCTTTAACAATTTTCACTGCAAAACGCATGCGGTTTTCAATTTCTCCGCCCCAGCGATCAGTACGCTGATTGACATGACGGCTTAAAAACTGGTTAATCAAATACCCTTCAGAGCCCATGATTTCCACGCCGTCATAACCCGCTTTTTTAGCCAGTTTTGCAGTTTTAACATAGTCCTGAATCGTATCCAGAATCTGGTTTTCAGACATCTGACGTGGTTTAAAAGGTGAAATTGGCGATTTGATCGGACTGGCAGATACCACAAAAGGCTGATAGCCATAACGTCCGGCATGCAAAATCTGCAACAGAATCTTGGCCCCATGCTTATGCACGGCATGCGTAACCAGTCGATGCGGTGCAACATCGCCCAAGGTATTCATGGTTCCGCCAGCAGGCAATAACCAGCCCTGACGGTTAGGTGAAATCCCGCCAGTAATCAGGAGACCCACACCACCTTTGGCACGTTCACCAAAATAAGCGGCCAGTTTAGGATAATTATAAAAACGATCTTCCAAGCCCGTATGCATTGATCCCATCACCACACGGTTTTTAATCGTGGTGAAACCCAGATGTAATGGTTTTAAAATATTTGCATAGCGCGTCGTTGTCATAAAATATCCCTGATTCTTATTTGGCTAAAAGCTTAAATCTTATCAATGTACTTTAACTGATTTTCAGAGGCTTTTTATGACTATCAGGTCCGCTTTCTCAGGCACAAATACCAATTGTGATATTCATGCTGTACCTTAATAGGGAATTTATTGCTGCCATTGATTTTTGCTCGATTTCCATAAGGCAATTACTCCGAGTACTGTACCAATAGGAAAACTGAACAGCATCAGGATCGCCATAATTCTGGACAAGGTACGTCCTGAACCATTGCCCTGTTTTACCTTGAAACAGGCCTGAATATTCAAAACAATCAGCACAGCTAAAAGTAGCAACACAATACCCAGACTCAGCATGGAAATCGTCGACTGCTGATATTCCAGATATAAAAATGCAACCGTACTAAAAACCAACAAACCGGCATAGATTCCATGCACAATCGACAGGGTTTCATTTTTGGCAGCCGGTTGCAGATTAGGTAAAGGAGGAATATTCGGGCTCATGAGGGCTATCCTGAAGATGTTTTTTCTTAATGATTTTATTGAATCTTCCCAGATTTTCCTATTTTTTAAGCGTTTGTCAAAAATACGGTAATTTTATGATTATTTAAGCCTATTGAATCAAGATTTTGAAACGAGTTTTTCTTTTCTAAAGCAAACCTAAATAAAATAATGATACAATTGACGCAATATGTGTTTTTTCAGGCCACCACTTCTGGCGTGCCTATTTCATATCATTAGGATGAACAATGTCTGATAATGCAACTATCTTGCAGAATGTCCCAGTAGGCAAAAAAGTTGGTATTGCCTTTTCTGGCGGTCTAGATACTTCTGCAGCTCTTTTGTGGATGAAACAAAAAGGCGCTAAACCTTATGCTTATACAGCAAACTTGGGTCAGCCAGACGAAGACGATTACGATGCGATTCCAAAAAAAGCTGAAGCTTATGGCGCAGTAAAAGCACGTTTGATCGACTGCCGTTTACAGCTTGCATTAGAAGGTATTGCTGCAATTCAATGTGGCGCGTTCCACATTTCTACCGGTGGCGTTCCATACTTCAACACGACTCCTCTTGGCCGTGCAGTAACAGGTACCATGCTGGTAACTGCAATGAAAGAAGATGACGTGAACATCTGGGGTGACGGTTCTACTTATAAAGGTAACGACATCGAGCGTTTTTACCGCTACGGTCTGTTGACTAACCCTAACCTGAAAATCTACAAACCTTGGTTAGACCAGACTTTCATTGACGAACTAGGCGGCCGTGCAGAAATGTCACAGTTCCTGATCGACAATGGCTTTGACTACAAAATGTCAAAAGAGAAAGCTTACTCAACTGACTCAAACATGTTGGGAGCGACTCACGAAGCCAAAGATCTTGAATACCTGAATGCCGGTATCAAAATCGTTGATCCAATCATGGGCGTTGCATTCTGGAAAGAAGAAGTTGAAATCAAACCTGAAGAAGTATCGATTACTTTTGAAGAAGGTTTCCCTGTTGCAATCAATGGTCAACGTATCGAAGATCCAGTTGAGTTCATTCTTGAAGCGAACCGTATTGGTGGCCGTCATGGTCTAGGTATGTCGGATCAGATCGAAAACCGTATCATCGAAGCGAAATCTCGTGGTATCTACGAAGCTCCGGGTATGGCCCTTCTTCACATCGCTTATGAACGTCTGGTCACTGGTATTCATAACGAAGATACGATCGAACAATACCGTATCAACGGTCTTCGTTTGGGTCGTCTTCTGTACCAGGGTCGCTGGTTCGATTCTCAAGCATTGATGCTTCGTGAAACTGCACAGCGTTGGGTTGCCAAAGCGATCACTGGTACTGTGACTTTAGAACTGCGTCGTGGTAATGACTACACCATCATGAACACTGAGTCTCCTAACCTCACTTATGAAGCTGAGCGTTTAACTATGGAGAAAGGTGATTCTATGTTCTCTCCAGCGGATCGTATCGGTCAGTTAACTATGCGTAACCTGGACATCACAGATACACGTGCAAAACTGGGTATCTATACAGATTCTGGCTTACTTGCAGTAGGTACAGGTTCTGCAGTACCTCAGTTAAAAGACAAAAACAAATAAGTTTGTTTTAACGTCAAAAAAAACCGCTCATCTGAGCGGTTTTTTTTATGGATTCGATTTAGGTATTTACACTATTTGGATTTGCAGTGCGGATCGACTGATAATAAATCTGATTCCGTCCTAGCTGTTTGGCCCGATACAACGCCTGATCGGCAATTCCCAATAAGACATCCTTATCAATAAAGTCTTCACCACGATACACAGTGATGCCCAAACTGATGGTGATGTGATCAGCCACACCAGATTTCTCATGCGGAATTTCCAGACGCTCAATCGCATTAAAAATATTAGAAGCCACTGCATAAGCACCATGAGCATCAGTTTCTGGAAGCAGTACCACAAACTCTTCACCACCATAACGGGCCACGAAATCCATATGCCGGATCGCATTTTTAATAGTAAAGGCAATACTGGAAATGACATCGTCCCCTTTTTGATGTCCATAAAAATCGTTATAGTTTTTAAAATGATCCACATCGATAAATAAAATCGCCAAAGCATGCTGATTACGGCGAGAACGTTCAAAGAAGATATCCAGTGTTTCATCGAAAGTTCGTCGATTAGAGATTTTGGTCAGCTCATCATGCTGGCTTAAATGCAATAATTCTGTGGTATGAATCCGCTGAATTTTCTCACTGATTCTGGCCCGCATGGTGTATAGAAAAATCATTCGCTCACGGGCAAAAAGCATATAACTAATCACACATCCCAATAGGCTACTGCCAATTAGAATCCGCCCCAAGACCAGCGCATTAAATTCGATCGATAACACGGATAACAGCCAGACCGTACAAAGTGCAGCAAACAACCCCGTGATTAACATCTGTAAAGGTTTTACTCCGGTCAGAATATAACCCAGAATGTAGATAATAGTGATGATCGCCATCGACTGATGTTGCAAGCTTACTGTTTGAATGGACATGGTCAGATAAGAGGTCGAGACTATCATCCAGAACATCAGCAGCATGGAAGCCTGCGGAAAAAAGCGTTTGATTTTAGGTAGACAGGAGAAGAAATAAAAAGCAAGTAAAGCGAGACTACCATTGATCAGCCCCAGCATACAGCGCACAAAATCTTGTACAAAATATTGTGAATCGATAATCCAGTAGTCGGTCGGAACCATGACCGACAGAAAAATAAAATAGGTCAGTACACCTGCCCAGACATATTTTTCGACATGTTTACGTGCTCGCTCCAGGTTTTTGCTCCAGAACTCCTGTTCCAGATTCTGAGGGAAAACCGAGCCTACACGCTGACTTTGCCGTGTGATTAATTCTTCTATTTTTTCTTTTTCATCTTGCAATTTTGCTAGATTGTACTTGTATTCCATTGCCAAGTATTTATGTAATTTTTTTATTAATTTTAAAATATCATACTTTTATAAATTAATTTATAGATATCCCTTATTTTGTATATATTTCTCGTTACCATTTTAGGCATAGATGCATTATCATTTGTTTTATTTCTCCGATTGAATTCGCCTTGAATACGATTACCCTTCTCCAGCCAGACGACTGGCATGCCCACCTGCGTGATGGTCACGCTCTGCAACGCACCGTTCCTGATCTAGCTAAACAGTTTTCCCGCGCCATCTGTATGCCGAACCTTGTTCCACCGGTTAAAACTGTGGAAGAAGCATTAAGCTACCGTGAACGTATTATGGCGCATGTTCCTGAAGGTAGCGATTTTGATCCACGCATGGTGCTGTATTTCACAGATAATACCTCTCCAAGTGAAGTCAAAAAGATTAAAGATTCTGAGCATGTCAATGCTATTAAACTTTACCCTGCTGGCGCAACCACCAACTCGGATAGCGGTGTAAGCGACATTCGTAAAGTATATTCAGTCATTGAACAGCTTGAAGAGCATCAGGTGCCTTTATTGCTGCACGGTGAAGTGACGCATAATCATGTCGATATTTTTGACCGTGAAAAACGTTTCCTTGATGAAGTCTTAGCACCATTACTAAAACAGTTCCCGAAACTGAAACTGGTTCTGGAACACATTACTACCAGCGAGGCAGCTAATTTCGTACTGGAACAGGATCGTAATGTGGCTGCGACTATTACCCCACAGCATTTACTGTTTAACCGTAATGATATGCTGGTTGGTGGGATCAAGCCGCACTTCTATTGTCTGCCAATTTTAAAACGTCAGACGCATCAGCAAACGTTGCTTGAAGTGGCAACGAGCGGTAATCCTAAATTTTTCTTAGGCACCGACAGTGCACCGCACTCAAAAAATGCCAAAGAAAATGCGTGTGGCTGCGCAGGATGCTATAGTGCTCCGACTGCAATTGAGTTATATGCTCAGGCCTTTGATCAAGTAGGTAAAATCGACCGCCTAGAAGGTTTTGCCAGCCACTTTGGTGCAGATTTCTACGGCCTCCCACGTAATACCAAAACCATTACGCTGGTCAAAGAAGATCAAGTTATTCCTGAAAGTCTAGACTACTTGGATGGTGAACAAATCGTTCCGCTATATGCAGGAAAAACCATTCAATGGAGAAAAATGTGACAAATGAAACTCTTCCAGTCATTGGTCAGCGTTTCCGTGGATTTTTGCCTGTTGTTGTCGATGTTGAAACAGCAGGCTTTAATGCACAGACTGATGCCTTGTTAGAAATTGCGGCCATTCCTATTGTTTATAATGAAGATGGCCAGTTTGTGCCCGGTGAAGCTTACCACGCACATATCAATCCTTTCGAAGGTGCCAACCTGGATCGCCGCTCTTTGGAATTTATCGGGATTGACCCGTCAAATCCGATGCGGATCGCAATGGCTGAAGATGAAAAAACCGCGTTAAAACGTATTTTTAAATCGGTCAATGAAGTGCGTCGTCAGCAAAATTGTACGCATGCCGTTTTGGTCGGTCACAATGCGCATTTTGATTTGGGCTTTGTACAGGCAGCAATTGCCCGTACCGGAACCAAAAACCAGAATCCGTTTCACAGTTTTTCTGTGTTTGATACCGTGACTTTAAGTGCGGTGATGTTTGGTCAAACGGTTCTGGCTAAATCTTGTATTCAGGCCGGTATTGAGTTTGATGGCAAAGAAGCACACTCTGCGTTATACGATACGCAAAAGACTGCGGAACTGTTTTGCTATATTTTAAACAAACTCGCACCTCACCTGCTTGACACTTTGGTGGCGGATCAATAAGATACCGCCATCTTCTAAACGTCCCTATCGTCTAGAGGCCTAGGACATCGCCCTTTCACGGCGGTAACCGGGGTTCGAATCCCCGTAGGGACGCCATCTTATTTATCCCCTTCTTCTTTCATTTTTTCCAAGAAAACTCTTTTTCTTATTATTGCTTTCAATACTATTGTTATAAATTTCGCATGACTGAGTTTGGTGCCCTTTCTCGTTTGCTTAGGCTATAATCAAGTTGATGTTAGGTTTTGATCAATTTTCCCATGCTAAAGAAAATCCTGCTTGTTTTACTTATTCTGGCACCTTCAGCGCTTTATATTTATGTGATCAGTCGCGATGATAAAACTGCTGAGAACCGAGCAGAAACTACGCCTGCTGAAAAAACACCGACTGAGCAATACCAGACTCCCGATCACTAGTTTTTAAGAGGCTTTGCAAATATTTATTTTTTAAATTAAAAGAAGAACTTTATGAGGAAATTCCAATTTATGTGATATTTCACATAATTAAAACTAAAATACTTTTTTTAAATCTCTCCTTTTAATTGAGCTATGCAATCTCCCTCTCCACCTTCACAGCATTCGTCTGTTGAGGGTCAAACTCCGTCGTTAAAACGAGCCATGGGCACACGTCATCTGATCATGCTTTCCCTTGGTGGCGCTATTGGTACCGGCCTGTTTATGGGTTCCGGTGAAGTGATTTCACAAGCTGGACCTTTGGGCGCAGTACTGGCCTATATTATTGGTGGCTTGATCGCCTATATGGTAATGCTCTGCCTCGGTGAACTGGCCGTACATTTACCCGTGTCTGGTTCCTTTGGTGCCTTTGCAACCCATTATATTGGACCGGGTACAGGCTATATGGTGTCCTGGATGTACTGGCTCGGCTGGTCAGCCACTTTGGGTACCGAATTTACTGCCGCAGCAATTTTGATGCAGGAATGGTTCCCGCAAACTTCGATCTGGTTATGGACATTGATCTTTGCTGCAGGTGTACTGCTCTCCAATTTAAGCTCAACCCGTACCTTTGCCGAATCAGAATTCTGGCTGTCACTGGTTAAAGTTGCGACTGTACTGATTTTTATTATTCTGGGCTTTGGCTGTATCTTTGGCTTTATTCCATTTCAAGGTTATGAATCTGCGCCACTGTTCAATAATTTGACTGAACATGGCTGGCTACCAAATGGTTTGATCCCATTATTCACTACCCTGCTGATCGTGAATTTTGCCTTTAACGGTACCGAGATGATCGGGATCGCTGCCGGTGAAACCGAAAATCCTGAGAAAAATGTACCGAAAGCGATTCATGCTGCGGTATGGCGTCTGATGATTTTCTTTGTTGGCACCATCATTGTGATCAGCTCGTTACTGACTTATACCGATGCAGGTCTACAGGTCGGTGGTCATGGGGGCTTAAGCAGCAGTCCGTTTGTATCCGTGTTTACCCAGATGGGTATTCCTTATGCCGAAGATTTCATTCGTTTCGTAATTATCACTGCGCTGCTCTCTACTGCAAACTCTGGACTCTATGCAGCTTCACGTATGATGTGGGCATTGTCTTCACAAAACCAGTTACCGCGACTATTTGCCAAAGTCAGCAAATCCGGCGTGCCTTATGTAGCAGTTTGGGTCACCATGATTGGCGGCTTGCCTGGTCTGCTCTCTGAACAATTTGGTGCAGATGTCATCTTTAAAAACCTGATGGGCGTGGCCGCTTTTACCATGGTGATTGTCTGGATGAGTATCTGCTGGAGCCAGTTTAATTTCCGTCGCCAATGGCTGAAGTCTGGTCATAGCGTCTCTGAACTAAAATTCCGTACACCTTGGTTCCCCTTAGTTCCCACTCTAGGTTTTGTAACTTGTACTGCAACCGGTCTGAGTATGGCAGCTGACCCTGAAATGCTCTCTGGTTTTATTGGCTGTTTATTGTTTATGGCAGCATGTTATGCAAGTTATTACTGGCTTTATCATCAAAAAGCTTAAGTTCTAAACTTTTGAACTGAAATAATTTCTTTAATAAACCCAATTCCGATTGGGTTTATTTTTTCATATCAGGTAAATCCGTTCAGAAAATAATATCTTAATAAAATAAAGTTTTTGTTTTGCCTAATGTTTAAACTGTTAAATACATTTTAGTAAAAACTCTTTTGACAAAGTCCGGCTTAGTCCTTAATATAGCCATCACCTCGCAACGTCCCTATCGTCTAGAGGCCTAGGACATCGCCCTTTCACGGCGGTAACCGGGGTTCGAATCCCCGTAGGGACGCCATTATCTGATCGCTCACGATCAAGTCTTATACATAATCCATATTAATACGTTGCAGATTTGTAGTTTTTCACTACAATAACCCGCTTCATTCTTTTATTTTTTGACTCCTATGCACTCATCTCCGAATGATGCTACGCATCAGGGCAATTCTGCGCCTTTAAAACGCGCTATGAGTACTCGACATCTGGTCATGATTTCGCTTGGTGGCGCAATCGGAACAGGCCTATTTCTAGGTTCGGGTGAAGTCATTGCACAAACGGGGCCTGTAGGTGCCATTCTTGCTTATCTCCTTGGCGGGATCATCGCTTACATGGTTATGCTATGTCTGGGTGAACTTGCCGTTCATATGCCCGAATCGGGCTCATTTGGCGCCTATGCCAAACGCTATATTGGACCAGGGACTGGCTACACCATTACTTGGCTATACTGGCTGACCTGGTCAGTGACCCTGGGAACTGAATTTACCGCTGCAGCTTTATTAATGCAGGAATGGTTCCCGGATAGCTCCATGTGGATGTGGACACTGATTTTTGGTGCTTTCGTATTCGCACTGAATATGATTTCCACTCGCTGGTTTGCAGAGTCCGAGTTCTGGCTGGCACTGGTGAAAGTCGTTACTGTCGTAACCTTTATCCTGCTTGGCCTACTCGCTATCTTTGGTGTAGTAAGCTATCAAGGACAGGAAGCTGCCCCGCTATTCAGTAACCTGACAGCTCAAGGCTGGTTCCCCGAAGGTCTGTTCCCAATCTTCACCACCATGCTGATTGTAAACTTTGCTTTCTCTGGAACTGAATTGATTGGTGTGGCTGCGGGTGAAACAAAAGATCCGGCCAAAAATGTACCCAAAGCGATTAATACTGCAATTTTCCGCTTACTGATTTTCTTTGTAGGTACGATTATTGTGGTGACCTCCCTTCTTCCGCATCAGGAAGCAGGTCTGGCAGCTGAAGGTGTCAGTAGCAGTCCATTCGTGACAGTATTCCAGCATATCGGTATTCCTTATGCTGAAGATATTATCCGCTTTGTGATTATCACAGCATTGCTATCTGCTGCTAACTCAGGTCTATTTGCTGCATCCCGTATGATGTGGTCATTGTCTTACAGTAAACAGTTACCAGCGGTATTTTCACGCCTAAATGCGCGTGGTGTACCTTATATTGCAGTCATTGTCACCATGATTGGCGGTATGCCTGGTTTGCTGTCTGAACAGTTCGCACCGGAAACTATCTTCACTAACTTGCTAGGTATTGCAGCATTTACCATGGTAGTGGTCTGGATGAGCATCTGTCTCAGCATGTTCAACTTCCGCCGCGAATGGTACAAACAGGGTAAAACAGCAAAGGATCTTGATTTTGCTGCGCCATTATTCCCGATCGTACCGATTCTGGGTTTTCTGTTCTGTCTGATTACCTGTATCAGTATGGTGTTTGATCCGAGCATGCGTATCAGTTTCTTTGGCTGCTTGCTGTTTATCGCACTGTGCTATGCCAGCTACTACAAGTTCTATCACAAAAATACTTAAACATTAAAATGACCAAAAGAGCAGCTTCGGCTGCTCTTTTTTATTTATACTGAAAATGTTCTAGGCAGCCAGCGTGGTGTGTCGATGAAAATTATTTATATTCATGGCATGAATAAGCAGAAATTTAGCTCTGCGTCCCTGCGTCAACGTTGGCTGAGTTTGCTAAAACATGGTCTGGAACAGTCGCATCAACAAACACGTTTTGCCTACCTCAAACGGCATATCCGTATCCCTTTTTATGGCGACTTACTGTCCCGTCATCATTTACATAATGTGCTAAATGCCAGCACCTTAATGCCGCAAGACTGGCCTCGCTTTCCTTTCCAGTCTCCAATTAAATCCCAGCCACCACCCCATCTCAATCAATATTCACCTGAAATTTGTGAAATTCCCGAGCTAAGGGTTGAGGATGCCATGACCTTTAACCAGAAGCTGCAGTTTATTAGTACATTAAGCCGGAATACTCTATTACGGGATTTTGTGATCTTACTGAATCATTTCCCTCGCCTGCATGATACGCTGATCAAAAAATTTCTGATTGAAACCTATTCTTATCTGGCAAATTCCACATTCATGCAGCAGGTGCATCAGCGAATTGGCCAGCAACTGCATGGCGATAAACCCTGTATCCTAATGGCTCATTCTTTAGGAAGTGTGATTGCCTATCATTATCTGCTTTTGCACCCGGAACTGAATGTACAGCGTTTTATCAGCATGGGATCACCAATGGCTTTCCGGGTCATTCAGGAACATTTGCCCCAGCCTGTTCATCGGCCAGAAGCTATTAAAGGTGACTGGATTAATTTTTATTGCAGTGATGACTTTTTAACTGCCTTTCCATTATCAGAACCGCCTTTTCAGTTTCAGCCGGCAATTATCAATCGGGAGATTCGTACTTCAATTTATCATCCGCATGATATTGATGGCTATGTCCAGCATCCGGAAGTCATCGAAGCCCTACTGGAATTACTCTAAAAAGCACCTTAATTTACAGATTTAATTTTACTATTTCCTTTGCATTATTTTTCTGCTGAGTAAAATTCTTTATTCATACCTACTCATTTTGTGGTTTATTTATGACTCTTTTATAAATATACATATGTCTGTTAATTATTGTTTTATCAAAGATAATTTACACATTAACACCACAAAAAGCGCTGCTTTTGCTACGTTAATATTTTCTATACTGTAAATATAATTCTATCGAACTCAGTGGGGTGTCGATGAAAGTTATTTTTATTCATGGAATGAATCAGCAACATCATAGCGCTGCCTCCATCCGGCAGCGCTGGCTCCATATACTTCAAAAAGGGATGCGTAAACATCAACAAGATGCCAGATTTAGTTATTTAAAACGTCACATTCGTATTCCATTTTATGGCGATCTGCTTTCACGTTATAACGTCCGCAATATTCTAGAAGCTGGCACCCTGATGCCCCAGGAATGGCCTAGCTTTCCTTTTCGTAAGCCTGCTCAACCTCAGCTTCCCGCCCCTGTTCCACGTCCTGGTTGGCGTAGGCCCACAATTACCAATTTCGCCCAACCCAGTTCAAGTGACACCATGGATTTCAGGCAGAAATTCAATTATTTTACCGCCCTCGGCAGGAATGTGGCGCTTCGGGATTTTGCCTTATTACTCAATTATTTTCCCACTCTGCATCGCACTCTGTTGCAGAGATTTCTGATTGAAACTTATCTTTATCTCGATAACCCTGATTTCATGAGGAAAGTGCATGAACGGATTGCCCGACAATTGAGTGGTCGCAAACCCTGCATTGTCATTGCCCATTCTTTAGGAAGTGTGATTGCCTATAATCATCTTATCCAGCACCCTGAACTGAATGTACAGCGTTTTATTACTTTAGGTTCACCATTAGCCTTTCAGGTGATTCAATCCAGCTTGGCACAGCCGGTGGTACGACCTAAGGCAATTAAAGGCGACTGGATCAATTTCTACTCAACGGATGATTATCTCACCGCCATTCCGCTTACCGAACCGCCATTCAAGTTTGAACCTGAAATCATCAATCATGGCATTCGTACACATATTCACCGTCCACATGACATTACTGGCTATTTACTGCATCCTCAGGTTGTTGAAGCCATTCTGGAATTGCTTAAAAATCCGGCCTAAATCCTGCATTTTTCAAGTATTCTGCTAATATTGTTTTAAATTTATGCACTCAAAAGAAAATTTCCAAAAAACTCTGGAAAAGCGTTTGACACCCCCCTGTTTTCACCCTAATATACGCCCACCTCTGAAACGTCCCTATCGTCTAGAGGCCTAGGACATCGCCCTTTCACGGCGGTAACCGGGGTTCGAATCCCCGTAGGGACGCCAATTTCAGAAGTAATATTTTATTAAGTCCCTATCGTCTAGAGGCCTAGGACATCGCCCTTTCACGGCGGTAACCGGGGTTCGAATCCCCGTAGGGACGCCATTACTTCAAATCCAAAGTTCTGGTTTAAAATATCACTTCTACACTGTCCCTATCGTCTAGAGGCCTAGGACATCGCCCTTTCACGGCGGTAACCGGGGTTCGAATCCCCGTAGGGACGCCATATTCGAGATAGTTAATTTAATTAACTTCTCATAAAAAAGCCCAAGCATGATGACTTGGGCTTTTTTATTATTTGTTTTTTTTGCTTGTTCCTTCATTCCTTTTTTTAACGTTTGATCAAATTGTCTCGATTGCAATTGTATTTGTTTATAAATAATTCATTCAAAAATCTTATTCTTTTACATTTCTCTTCAACTCGTTATCCATTCATTTTCATTTACAGCAATCGCACTATAAATCCGAACAAAAAATCAACACCGGTGGTATAAGCATGCCGTTAAGTTAGAAAGCATAATATATCTGCAAGGATCAGATTATGTTCGTCAGTACAAAGTTAAGTTCGCCTGAATCATCTATTAAAAATCATAATCATCAATTTAATAACTTTAAAGATTGGGTCAACTTCTTTCAAGATCAACAGATTTCGACGGCAGTAAAGACCGAACAGGCTGAGAACTATTTAAGAGATTTAATCCAGCAAGTTGATGTGGCTGGATTGGAATGGCTGAATCAACCCAGACATGTAGAGCAACATTTTCTTGAACAGCACCACCAAACCTGCGCAATCTTCCAGTCTTATGTAGAGCGGCGTAGACAGCAGCAAGGACGTGAATACTTCCCGACTGTGTCACATGCATTTGAGTTCCTGGCCAAAGTCGCACCTGTAAAACTGGTAGACGGCTCATGGCTGTATTCAACTGTGCAAAACTGGAATCGTCCGGAAACCAAAGACCTGATTTATATCTATCTGGAAGAACTAGGCATGGGTCATACCCGTGCCAATCATGTCACCATGTATCAGGACTTGTTGAATCATTATGAGCTGAACAGCTATGCTGAGCAACTGGATGCCAGCTATTATGAACAAGCAGCCGTGCAGCTGGCTTTGGCCTATGCGCCGCCAGAATATCTGCCGTTAGTGATTGGTTTCAATCTGGGTTATGAGCAGCTGCCCTTACACCTGTTAATTACCAATTATGAATTATCTGAACTCGGTCTTGATCCACATTATTTCAATGTACATATTACTATTGATAATGCTCACAACGGTCATGCACAAAAATCGCTGCAAGCGTATTTAGATCAGTATGCACTTGCTGAAGATCCTGCCCAGTATCTAGACCTGATTAAAAAAGGTTATGTGCTGAATGACATTGGTAAAAGTTCTACCCAGATCATCAAGCAACTGGATACTGAAAAACTGGCTTTGAAAGTATTTCAGAACAAAGCGCTGATTGGACAATATATCCATAACCAGAAATGCCAGTTTAGTGGCAAGACCATTAATGAGTGGTTATCCGATCCGGCACAGATTGCAGACTTCTTGAAAGTCATGATTGAAAAAGGCTGGATTGTAAAAGATGCACCTGTAGAACAAAGCCGGTTCTGGAAAATGATTGATGATCCAGATGGTAAAATGTTTGGTGTATTTAATGCGACTGAAAAACAGATTATTAAAGACTGGATTCAAGGTGAGACTTTTGCCGCTCGTCTGTCATCACGTAGCAGATCTCAAGTACATAACCAGATGGAACCGGTGTTGAACCGTATCGACCAGCAACAGATCCATCAACTGAAAAGCCGTCTGAATCGCTGTGCTGCTGCCGAACAGAAGATTGATCTGTTGATTCCTTATGTGGCACCGCATATGCATCATCAGGAAGTGGGCTTGTGGGCAACACGTCAGCTTTCTCAGTTGCTCTTCCCTTTTCAGACTCAAGCCATGACTTATTCTTAAAAAGGTCATTCATAAAAAAACAGGGCATTTTATATGCCCTGTTTTTGCTTCAATGCATTATACAAATTAAGCCGATTTACGTGAATTGATCTGACCTTTAATCACAGCTTTCACATTACCTTTTACGTAATTTAAAAATACCTTTAAAGGCGACAGTTTTGGATTTGGTCGATTACCTTTGGCAATTTCTTTAAATTGTGCGGCATACCAGATGATTTCCATAATCGCCATTTTATCGATCATTGGAATACCGGTTTTAATTTTCTCAACTGCATAACGTACATCCTGTCCAGCCACCAGACGGTTACCCAGATCAGGCTCGACCGCAAATGGACGTGCAATACCGACAAAATCACATGCGCCGCTGTCAAGGGCTGCATTCATACCCACTGCGGTACGGAAGCCCCCCGTCACCATTAAATAACAATTAACTTCCTGACGGATCTTTTCGGCAAAATCGAGGAAATAGGCTTCGCGGGCAACCGTTGATGCTTTACGTTTCTCTGCTTTTACTCCGGCCATTGCAGGTGCTTCATAGGTTCCGCCAGAAACTTCAATCATATCGATCCCGACTGCATCCATCGCCTTAAAGACATAAATAACGTCTTCTTCACTAATGCCACCGCGCTGAAAGTCTGCCGAGTTTAATTTCACTGAAATGATAAAATTCTCTGAAGTTGCTGCACGCACTGCCTTATAAGCCTCTAGCAAGAATCGGCTGCGGTTTTCAATACTGCCACCCCACTGGTCTTGACGTTTATTGGTCAGGGGCGATAAAAACTGGCTAATTAGATAACCATGCGCCCCATGTAACTGCACGCCTTCAAATCCCGCCTTTTCACAAATGGCAGCTGAAGTCGCAAAGCGCTGGATAATATCTAAAATTTCATCTTCACGCAGTTCACGTGGCGTACCGAAACTCATCGCCAGTGCCGGACTAAAAGGCACAGCTGAAGGCGCTACGGTTTCTTTATTCAAGCCTTTCGGGCACTGACGTCCAGGATGAGACAACTGTACCAGTTGCACCATGCCATGACGTTTGCCGACATTCGCCCAAGCTTTTAACTTTTCCAGGTCACGTTCAGTTTCTACTACCACTACACCGGGTTCATTCTTGGCACGAAAATCCACCATGACATTACCCGTAATCGCACAGCCTAAACCACCTTTGGCCCAAGCTTCATATAACTTTAAATGGGCCTGATTGGGTTGGCCTGCATCATTGGCCAACGCCTCACTCATGGCACCTTTAATGATACGGTTTTTAAACTGGGTATTACGGATCTGGATGGAATCGGCCAATTGTGTCATGTACTTTCCTGAAATGTTTATCTTATTTTGTATGTGTTATAACCTAACTTACCATAATTGACAATTCATATTGTCAAATGGATACAAATTTTATTTGTAGATATTAAATCAGTCTTAAAAAATCATTTTAAATTTTGGGATCGAAAGCATCCCGGATGGCTTCACCGATATAGATGAGTAAAGACAAGACAATGGCTAAAGTCAGAAACCCGGATAAAGCCAACCACGGCGCATTGAGATTATTTTTACCCTGCAGTAATAATTCACCTAGAGAAGCGGTTTCAGGCGGCAAACCATAACCTAAAAAGTCCAGTGCAGTTAGTGCGCTGATGTTGGCAGTCAGCATAAAAGGTAGTTGTGACAGGCTGGAACCCATCACATTGGGTACAATATGCCTGAACATGATCCGGCCATGCCCTGCACCAATACTTTTCGCTGCCCAGACATATTCCAGATTTCTGGCCCGTAAAAATTCAGCGCGCACCATCGACACCAGTGTGGTCCAGCCAAAAAATAGCATGATCACAAATAGCCAGTAAATATTCGGACTAAACACACTGACCAGAATCATGACCATAAACAGCATCGGCAGGCTGCTCCAGACCTCAAGTGCACGTTGCCCGATCAGGTCAATCCAGCCACCATAATAGCCTTGAACTGCACCGACCAGCACACCTAATCCTGCCGACAGCAAAGTCAGTGCAAAGCCAAACAGCAAGGAAATACGCAAGCCATATAGAATCCGTGCCAGCACATCCCGTCCCTGATCATCTGTTCCTAGCCAATTTTGCCTGCTTGGAGGTGAAGGTACTGGAATATCGAGTGCCAAATTGGGTGTGTCATAGCCGAAGCGGATCACCGGCCAGATTGCCCAGCCTTTGGCATTAATCAGCTGCTGTACCGCAGGATCCTGATACTCGGCTTCAGTTTCAAAGACACCCCCAAAAGTCGTTTCAGGATATGACTTTATTACTGGCAGATAATAGGAATCCTCATACTTGATCAGTAAAGGCTTATCGTTAGCGATCAGCTCAGCACCAAGTGACAAGATAAAAATAATGACAAAGGCAATGCAGCAGGCAAATCCGGTTTTATTATTTTTAAAACGTTGCAGGCTGGCGCTTAGCATTGGTGACATTATTTCCATCCTCGCGAATCGAAATGAATCCGGGGATCAATTACCCGATACAGCACATCACTGATCAAACGTAGCACCAAGCCCAATAAAGTAAAAATAAACAAAGTTCCAAAAATGACCGGATAATCCCGCTGCAGAATCGCTTCAAATCCCAGCATGCCCAAACCATCCAGATTAAAGATGATTTCAATAAACAGGTTCCCGACAAATAAAATACCGAGCAAAGCTTCTGGCAATCCAGCGATCAACACCAGCACTGCATTGCGCAGTACATGCCGATAGAGTACTGCCCTTTCCTGTAGTCCCTTCGCTTTTGCTGCCAGTACATAGTGTTTACTGAGTTCTTCCATAAAGGAAAATTTCACCAGATAAGTCAGCCGTGCAAAACCACCTAGCACCATGGCCAGTAGCGGCAAAGCCATATGCCAGAAATAATCCTGAATTTTTCCAAAGAAAGATAATTCATCAAAATTTTCCGAGCTTAATCCTTGTAAAGGAAACCATTGCAGATAGGAACCACCTGCAAAAAATACAATCAGCAAAATGGCAAAGATAAAGGCTGGAATGGCATAGCCCACAGCCAGCAGCAAAGACGTCGTTTGATCAAACAGACTGCCATGCTTTTTGGCTTTCTGGATGCCAAGAGGAATAGAAACCAGATAGATCAGCAAGGTACTCCAGAAACCTAAAGACAGTGAAACTGGCAATTTTTCCCAGATCAGTTCAGTCACAGCTTGGCCTTTAAAAAAACTCTGGCCTAAATCAAATTGGGCATAGCTTTTCAACATTTCCCAGAACCGTAGATGAACCGGTTGATCAAATCCATACTGAATCTTGATCTGCTCCAGCATTTCGGGCGTCAGGCCTTGCTGTCCCTGATACTGCAAGCCACCAATCGCCAAATTATTCGCATGCTGTGACTGATAGATAGCCTGTTCCACTGGACCACCCGGTGCAAGCTGAATCACCACAAAATTGATCAGTAAAACCATCAATAATGTCGGAATCATAAGAAGCAAACGTTTGACGATATAAGTGCTCATGGCACTCCCCAAAGCTGAAAACCTAGCGATATTTTAAGTACGGTGCCACTTGTCTGGCTTTAGCTGTATCCACCCACCAGTAATCAATACCCGCAGAAAGCTTGGGCTTGATCTTGGGCTGCCGATACATATTCCAGTAAGCATACCAGTATTCACCCGTACCATAGGTCGGAATATGATAATAACCGGCTCGCAATAAACGATCTAAAGCTCGGGTACTATAAATCAGCTGCTCCCGGCTTTGTGCCTGAACCACCTGATCAATTACCCGATCAATCACCGGATTTTGAATACCGGCATAATTATAATTGCCAGGCTGACGTGCCGCCTCACTGCCCCAAAACTGTTTCTGTTCCTGCCCCGGTGTCAGCGATTGCGGCATGGTATCCATAATCATATCAAACTGATAATTTCTTAGTCGCTCATAATACTGAGCCGTTTCCACCATCCGAATGTGAGCCTGAATTCCTAAACGTTTCAAATGCCGTAGATAAGGCATCAGATGACGCTGCTGTTCAGCCTGATGCAACAGAAATTCAATCTGTACAGGTTTACCTTGAGCAGTCACCAGTTTCCCCTGCTGATAACGGTAACCGGCATTCAATAAAATTTGTCGCGCCTGTAATAAATTTTTGCGGTTAAACCCGGAGGCATCTGATTGCGGATAATGCCAATCCTGTAATACCGCCTGACGTTGCACCGGATGCAATTTTGATAAATTTGGCTGTAATATTTCCAGCTCCTGAGCACTCGGCTTGCTTGTAGATGCCAGTTCACTATTACTAAAAAAGCTGTTCAGACGCTGATATTCTCCATGAAACAAGGCTTTATTTAGCCATTCAAAATCATAGGCCAGAGTTAAAGCTTGCCGGAAGCGAATATCAGCAAAGGGCTGACGTCGCGTATTAAAAATCAGGCTTTGTGTAGGAATCGGATTGTGATGCTGAAAACGATAGGTTTTGATTTGGCCTTGCTGTACCGCAGGAAACCGATAATCACTTACCCAGCGGTTGACCTGTTTTTCTTCATGCAGCGTAAACTGGCCAGATTTAAATGCCTCAAACTTGATTTCCGGACTACGGTAATAGCGATACTGTATGCGATCAAAATTATAACGGCCGCGATTGACCAGCAGGTCTTTACCCCAATAATGCGGATTACGTTTATAGGAAATACTGCGTCCTGCATCAATACGTTCAATCACATAGGGCCCAGAACCCAAGATCGGTTTCAGGTTAATGTCCTTGAAGTTGCGCTTTTGCCACTCCTGCTGAGAATAGATCGGCATTTGCGTCACAATCATCGCCATTTCCGGATTATGGCGAGATTTAAAACTAATCTTAACTTTTGAAGGTGACAGGACTTCGGTTTTTTTAATATCTGCCAGATACATCTGCAAGCCGAAATTAGACTGGGTCTGGTACAGATCAAAACTGTATTTCACATCCTTAGCCGTCACTGGCTGACCATTACTGAATCTGGCTTTAGGATTTAAATGGAAAATAATATAAGCGGTCTGCTTTGGGTCAAAACTGACTTTCTCCGCCAGCAAAGGATAATAGACGCCGGGTTCATCCAGGGATTTTGACATGAGGCTGTCAAAAATATAATTAACCCCTTCAGTGACATTCCCCTTACCATTCATACTGTTCAGATTATCAAAACTGCCATCGGCTGCTTGAATCAGGACACCACCTTTGGGCGCTTGCGGATTGGCATAAGGCAGAGATTTAGCCTGTGCATATTTGGGTACACTATGCAGTGCAATATAAGGCGTCGTAATGACTGCTGCCCCGCTGGAACTGATGATCCAGGGGGCAGCAAGAATCCATAAGATATGGACGGGATTAAACAATTTCACGATCCAGAAATTAGTTTGGAACCTTAATCACATCACCAATACGCAATTGAGTATTGGGTTTCAGTTCATTCATTTCTGCCAGTTCATTGGTTGCCATACCATAACGGGATGCCAGGCCGATCAAGGTATCGCCACGCTTCACCTTGTATTCAGTGACAAGTTTTGGAAGCTGAAGCGTTTGGCCCACACGTAAACCGGCACGTGGACTAAGATTGTTCAGGCTCGCCAGATCAGTAACGGGTACTCCTACACGATTGGCAATCGCAATCAGAGATTCCCCGGATTTTACCGTATAGGATTCTGTCGCCTTAGAAGATGCAGATTTTGTTGCGACTTTCACTACCGGCTCTTTTTTGGCGATCTGAATATCTTCATTAATTTTTAAACGCTGTCCAATCCGCACATTGCTATTGGTATTCAAACCATTCAAGTCTGCCAGATAACGTAATTGCAGATGATATTGGCGGGCAATCGAGCTTAAGGTTTCACCAGATTTCACGATGTGAGTATCTGATTTAACATTCTTTTCCTGAGTCTCGGTGACCACTTCCTGCACAGGTTCAGGACTGCCAGATAATTTTAGATGCTGACCCACACGCAGATTGGCACTACGGGAAATATTGTTCAGGTTAGCAATTTGATCCATCGACAGATTATATTTTGCTGCAATCCCGGTCAGTGTATCACCCGATTGAACCGTATAACTGTCAGGAACCTGACTACCAGCTGGAATCTTGATGGTTTGACCAATGCGTAAGCCGCTGTTTGCAGACAGGCCATTTAACGCAGCCAGTTCAGATACCGTCAATTTACTTTGATTGGCAATACTGTACAGGGTTTCACCACGTTTGACCTGATAACTTTCTGTTGGCGTATGATCAACCTTAACGTTCTCGAACTTCTGTTCGACTTTTTCGGTTTTCTTGCTGCTCGTAGTCAGTTCTTCAACTTCATTAAGAGGAACATTAATCTTCTGCCCAACCATTAAACTGCTACCCGCAGTTAAACCCGGAGTTAGTGCAGCAAGCTCGGCATTCGACAATGCGTAGCGATCTGCAATCAGTTTCAGGTATTCACCGCGTTTAACAGTATAGGACTTGGTCTGAACTTTGGCAGTTTCGACTTTTTTGCTGTCTTCAACTTTCGCTTTGCTGGTACTTTCTTTCAGGGAAAGCTTTTGCCCCACAAATAAACCACTGGTCGTACTCAGATCATTATAATCAGCCAACTGTTTGACGCTCAGGCCGAACTGACTGGCAACACTGGTCAATGAATCATTGGCCTGAACCACATAGCTTTCCGGTTTCTCTTTGGCTTTCGGTGCTTCCTGTACCGGCTTGGCATCATAGAGATAAATTATCGTACCCACATATAATGTAGAGTTTGGATCAATCTGGTTCCATTTCGCGACATCACGCCAGTTCACGCCATTTTTGGCTGCGATCAATGCCAGATTATCACCCGGTAAAACCTTATAGGTACTGCGCTTACCTTTCGGTGCCACAACCACGACTTCTGAATCAGTCTTGACATAGTTTTTGCCCTGATTGAGTCGAGCTTCAACTGAATCTGCACTGGTGTTTACAGCGACTTCTTTCGGATATGAGAATCCTTTGGTCAGCTCCTTGCCCTGCTGCTCGGCAATAGACTGACTGGTCTGAATTGCAGTCAGTTTAATCTTGCCATCATAAGGGTCAACAATTTCTGTACCTGCAGGTGCCAATGCTTTGAGCTCTTCAATGACCTGTGCCTGTTCAGCTGCAGTCGCCACAGGTTGTAAAAGCTCATCCACGGTCTTATTAATTTCTTCTGCTGACACCACTTTCTGGATTTGCTGACGTTCAGCTGCGGTAATTGGTGGCTCGACCTGGATAGGCTTCACCGAAGCAACTGGCGTCACAGCAACCGGAATACGTGGCGCGCTTGGAATAGGCAATTCACTTTTTGCAGCAAATTCAGCAAGTGCTTCGGAACCACGTGGTGTGCTGACCCGTTTGGTGGTTTGTGCAGTTAGATTAGGTGTCGTGGTGGTTGACACTGCTGCTGGTGCAGTCGTAGTTGGTCTAGGTGTTGTGGTCGCAGTTGGAGCTTTAGTTGCTATTGCAGTCTTAGCAGTCGTAGTGGCAAGCACCGGTGGAGTCTGCTTGGCAGGTACGATGGTGGTACTGGTTGATGCTGGTGCTACAACTGGCTTTGGAGCTACTGTAGTGGTCGTTTTAGGCGAGTTACTGACAGTACCTGCCCATAAGCCGCTTGAGCTCGACTGCAGTTTTTTCAGTTTTTCATCAATCGATGGACTTAAGTCAGCCGGAATCAAAATACGGCGTGGACTTTCAGGATCAATACGGTCACCACGATGTCCCGGGTTAAGCTGATACAGTTCAGCACGGCTTAAACCCGTAATCGATGCAATCTCATTTAAATTGGCTGCACCCACAGTCACTTCACGAAAGTGAGGACGGTTGGCAATCGGTGGCAAACTCACGCCATAAGTACCCGGATTTTTCACAATCTGTGCAACTGCCAGGAAGCGCGGTACATAGTTCATGGTTTCCTGCGGCAGTTTCAAGGACCAGTAATCGGTAGGTAAACCTGCAGCCTTATTACGGTTAATCGCCTGCTGGATACGGCCTGGACCGGCATTATAAGAGGCCAAAGCCAATTCCCACGAACCAAACTGGTTATATAAGCTACCCAAGAATTCATAAGCCGCACGGGTCGATTCCACCACATCACGACGGCCATCGTAAAGTGAGGTTTGTTTCAAACCATAAATACGGCCGGTACTCGGAATAAACTGCCATAAACCTGCCGCTGCTGCACTACTGGTCGCCGCCGGGTCATAAGAACTTTCAATAATCGGTAATAAAGCCAGTTCCGTAGGCATACCACGGCGCTCTGCTTCTTTCACCGTATAATAGAGATAACGTGATGCACGGGCACTCAGGCGGTCCAGATACGGCTGACGGGAAATAAACCAGCCACGCTGTGCATCAATACGCGGATTCCAGGTATTCAGATCCATCTTGAAACCCACGGTCATCCGTTTCCAGATATCACCATGCTTCAAAATCAGTAAGCGGTCACCTTCAACCGCACGCATATCCGTTGCAGAAAGTAAATCTTCCAGCCCATCCAAACTGCTTGCATCTAGATATTGTGAGCCAACCTGCTTGCTTGACGCTTTTTGGGTCGCACTTTGTGTAGATGAACAGCCCGTCAGTCCCAAGGAAGCGAGTGCCGTTCCAAGTACAGAAAATTTTAAAAATGCTGGTAATGAGGGCTGCCACAAAATTGCGGTTGGTTTATACATAAAGAAATCCAAACAATTCGTATATAAATTTATTTTTTAGATATGCCATTGTAGTGAAGCATGTCGTGGACACAAGGCATTAATTTACCCCGATTTCACGTTAAATGTTACAAGAAATTAAAAAACTGGTGTATCTAGACGCATCAAGCGTATTTGCGTTATACAATATCCGCTTCAGCAAGTTCTTTTTTGATCGGATTTTAATTTATGTCTCACACTATCACGCTATATGTTGATGGCGCCTGTCGCGGCAACCCGGGTTTAGGCGGTTGGGGTGCGTACATAATTACCGAACAGCAGGAACACAAAATTTGTGGTGGCGAAGATCATACCACCAATAATCGCATGGAGCTGACCGCGGCGATCGAAGGCATCCAGTTCTGTCCGAAAGATGCCAAGCTGGTCATTTATACCGATTCCAATTATGTCAAACAAGGCATTACCGAATGGATTCATGGCTGGAAAAAGAAAAACTGGAAAGACGTTAAAAATCCGGATCTATGGCAAAAACTGGATGCCACCTGTCAAGGCCGCGATATTGAATGGCACTGGGTCAAAGGCCATGCCGGACATCCTGGCAATGAAATGGCCGATCAACTGGCCAACCAAGGCGCAGATGAAACCTTGAAAAAATCCAAATCAGTGACTGCAATCACTGAAAATAAAAAAAAATCTGAACCTGACTGGCTTCTAGACGACCCTTTCGGGCTGGATCTTGTCGATAGTGAAGAAGAACTCGAAGAGAGCATGGAAATGGCTGAAGAAGAAATGGAACAGACTGAAAATTTGGAAACAACTGAAAATACCGATGAGTCCGCTTCAGTCACTTCAGATCCAACCGAACTACATCCGCAAATTGTGATTACACCGCCGACCTTAGAGCTGCATGGCCCCCGTCAATTGATTCTGGATACTGAAACCACCGGTTTCTATTATCAGGATGGTGACCGGATCATTGAGGTCGGTGCGATTGAGATGATTAACCGGAAACTGACCGGCAGCTCAATCCATATTTATATCAACCCGAAAAAACCGGTTGGCGATTCGGTGAATGTCCACGGTATCACCGACGAGTTCCTGCAAGACAAGCCGCTGTTTGAGGAAATCTCACAGGTACTGTTTGACTATCTGCAAGGTGCCGAAATTATTGCGCATAACGCAACCTTCGATATGAACTTCCTGGATATGGAGTTCAAGCGTGCAGGTTTTGTCGCGCTTTCTGAAGTTTGTGAAGTGACCGATACCCTGGCAATGGCCAAATCCAAGCATCCGGGACAGAAAAACTCTCTAGATGCCCTCGTGCGTCGTTATGAAATTCCACAGCGTGACCGTACCTTCCATGGTGCCTTGCTCGATGCGGAAATTCTGTCCGATGTTTATCTGGCCATGACCGGTGGACAAGTCTCTTTTGATATGGATGCCCTGTCACATACCGAAGAACAAGGCGGCAGTTCAGGCACTGTGAAAATTGAAATTGAATTGCCTGTGATTCTTCCATCAGATGAAGAACTTGCCGAACATGAGAAATGGGTCAAACAATTTGAAGAAAAGCATGGAACGCCTTGCCTTTTTGCCAAATAAAATCTAAATTTCAAGCAGTAATTTCGCTTTTAAAATACAGTTCTTCAGTTATAGTAATTCCAAAGAGGCCCCGTCCGATAAAGCGGGGCTCATATATAGATAATACTCAAGGAAAGGTGCAGATCCATGTCTTACCAAACCTCTATACATTTTGATCCAACAGCTTTACTGATAATAAAAAATGAGGTTGATAACTCGATCAAGTTAGTCGAATCAGCAGTAAGCACCTTGGTAGAAGATCAAACTTTACCTTTTGGCATTGACGATGCATTAAATCAGTTCGAACAATGTGCACAGGTACTGGCACTGATTGATATGCCGAATCTGGCACAAATTGCAGAATATTCAGCAGAACTGATGCGCAAGATTATGGGGAGTCCGGCGCAGGTCAACACTCAGGATGTGATCGCATTGAGTGAAGGCACCACCATGCTAAAACGCTATATCGAATTTATCTGCTTGCGTGAAGTGAAGATTCCTCAGTTCCTGCTCGATACCCTGAACCGTCTGGAACTTGCACTTGGTAAACCATTAACCACCGAAGGTCAGCATATTGAACCTTTGCTTGATCTGATTACTCCAGACTTCCAGTTACCCCAAGTACCAGGTCTGGAAAAATCCAAATATGTGCAACGCCTGTATAAGCTGTCTCTTAACAAACTGCTAAAACAGGAAGAAAGCGAGATGGACCTGCAGGCGATCAAACTGGTCGGTACTTATCTGGCAGGCCTTTCAGCAAGTCATCCAAGCAAGCAATACTGGCATCTGGTGCATGTTGCTTTTGATAATATTGATCACCTGCTCATCAATGAACCACGTTTACGTACTTTAATCAGTATTGAACGCAACATGTCGCAGTACTTTAGTTCAGCCGACAGCTTCAAAGCTTCTCTGTCTGATCTGGCAAATGTATTAAGCTTATGTATCAGTCAGGAAGATGCAACTGCACAGCAAATCCGTAGCCAGCTGAATATTGGTGATGATCTACTGACAGATATGCAGCTTCAGGTGTTCAGCCGTCATCTGTATGGTCCGGACTTCGAAACCATGCATACCATTAGCGAACTGGTGACTGCGGAAATGACCCAGATCCGCAATGATATCGAATACAACTATCAGCACATGACACCTGAAAAAACTCAGGAACTTCAGACTCAGCTGAATAGCCTGGCCAATATCTTCAAGGTTCTGAACCTGAACGAAGCCTATCATGATTTAAACCGTCAGGCAGCTTCACTCAGCCAGGCAGATATTCTGAAAGATGAGTCTTTTGCCCAGCAGTTGATGAATGTAATTCTATCCGCGATGAACTCGATTGGTGTATTGGAGCGCCATCATACTTCGAGCCGCTTGCAGCTACGTGTGAATAACATGAATATCTCACTGGATCGTCTGGATGAAGCACACAACGCTTTGTTGAATGAAACCAAGGCACTGATTGAATTATCTAGCCAGATTCTGACTGATTATCTGCAGGATCAAGATCTGACCAAACTCGAACCTGTACCAATCCAGTTCTGTGAAATTGGCGGTGCTATGCTGTTCCTGAATGCTGAACATGTGAAAGCTGCATTCAATACAACTGCCCTGTTTATCAAAAACCGTATTGAACAGTCGGTTGCATTAACACCGGCAGAAATTCATCATGCGCTGGATGCATTGGCTAGTGCCGATATGATGATCGACAACTTAAAGAACAAACAGCCTGTATTACAGTCTATGTTTAAGGTAGCATTAGACAGTAGTGAGAAACTGAAAATCGTTGCCTAATGTCTAAAAAATTATCACTTGCTTATATTTTCCAGCAGCAACAGTTGCTGGTCGATCAACACTTTCAACTGCCTCAAGTTGAAGCTCTGGCAAGTGATTTGCTGCTGAATCCGGGTGATCAGGTGGTTGCCCGTGATCTTCTTCCAGATGAGCCGATTCCTGAAGGCTTGCAACTGGTTCCAATCCGTCAATTATTACAGTTTTGGAATGTTCAGCAATTTGAACAGGCCAGTCGTGCTGTGCAACTCTTGGAATGGCGCCGGAATCACAAGTTCTGTAGCCATTGTGGTACTCCGACTGAAGCCCATGCTGTTGAATATGCCATGGTTTGCCCAGCTTGCCATTATCGTCAGTATCCAAGGGTGCAACCTTGTGTGATTACTGTGATTACCCGCGGTGAAGATGAAATTTTGCTGGCCAAAAATGCACGTAATACCAAAAGCCAGATGTATGGTCTGATTGCCGGATTTGTCGAAGTTGGGGAAACGCTTGAAGAAGCGGTACGTCGCGAGACGCTGGAAGAAGTCGGCTTGAAAGTGAAAAATATCCAGTATTTGGCCAGTCAGCCATGGCCTTTCCCGAGTAATTTGATGATTGCCTTCAAAGCAGAATATGCTGGCGGTGAGCTGCAATTGCAGGAAGAAGAAATTAGCGATGCGAAATTCTTCAAGTTTGATCAGCTGCCTGAAATTCCATTTAAAGGCAGTATTGCCCATGCCATGATCATGCATGTGACTCAAGGTACACCGGTCGCAGATGATACCCGTAAATGGCTCTAAGGTTTTCAATTAAAAAAGCCCGGTTTTTATACCGGGCTTTTTTATGGGAATTACCACGATCACAGATCTTCACTTGAAAGCATCTTCTAGCGCCCACATCACACGCGGCTTGGTTTCAAAGAACCGGCTAAACAAACTGGACAATGAACCGATCATCGTAATATGACCCAGTTTCGGAATGGTAATCAGCTCACTATGATTGCCATGGTCTTTTAAAACCCGGTCCAGATCCTGACTGTTGAAATGACCGACAATATTGTCCCGCTCTGCCATGAACAGATAATGTTTGGTGGAGGTATTTTCCACAAAATAATATGGCATGACCTGCTGATACGGAATCGACTGGTCAAAAGCATCGGCACAGATCGGATCATCTTTATAGTCAAAATGATAAGGACCTGCCAGTCCAATAATGGCGCGGATCTGTTCCCGCTCAATCATGGCCTTTTGTGGATGGTATAGCGCTGACATGACATTAAATGCCCCGGCTGAATGCCCCATTAAGACCAGATTTTCCGTAGAAACATTTAACTGGTCTGCATGCTGCTGCAAATGATTTAGCAATAAATGCAGGTCATTAATATAAATCGGGAAAATATGTTCAGGCGCTAGATGATAATTCATCACCACCACATCATAACCTTCTTTGGCAAAGGCCTCGCCGATGAAGTGGTAATCCTTTTTATCACCATGCAGCCAGGCACCACCATGGACAAAGATAATCAAGGGGCGATGTGCTAATGGCTGATGGCTTAAAAACAGATCAAAACGTTGACGGGCTTTTAAGCCATAGGCTAACTGGGTTTCAACACTATAACCCTGTTTGGGGGTTAACCGGTTCAGCGCATAACTGCCAAAATCATAGATCCGGAAATCTTTATAACGTTGTTGGACTTCAAGGATCTGATCTGACAGCTGCGTTTTAAATTGACTGACCTTATGGAACATCGGTCGGTTCAACTGTATCAGGATCGATGGCGACTGGAGTCTGTTCAACACCCGACTGTGCATAAGATGCAGGCGCTGCAAAATTCTGGTTAGTACTATAACCAGAGCGCTGATCCACGTTGTCGATGAGCGTGACAATTTTCGTGATATTCCCCACTTGTTGCAGCACCTGATTCAGGTCATCGATTTCAGCACTGTTCAGACGTCCCATCACATACAGTACACCATCTTCAGTATGCACATGCACTTTGCTGTCAGACACCACCGGTGCTTTCATAATCAAACCACGGGTATTCGCCGTCACGGCGGTATCCTGCATGATCGTAGTGTAGCTGCTCTGGTTACCCACAGTGATAAAGTTATGCACCGCTCTGACATCACTCATGGATTTGACATTATCTTCTGCCAATTGCTTGAGATGCGCATCCGGCACCTGCCCGGTCAACAGGACATTACCATGGAAGCTTTCAATATTGACCCTTGACTGTTTAAAACGTGAATCCAGTTTATAAAGATTAATTTTTGCAGTACGTACAATAGAAGAATCGATAAATACCTGTCCTAGCGTCCGAGCTCCATTTTCGGTACCTACAGGAGCCGTACCAGTACCGCTAGAAATAAAGCTGGCACAACCCGATAAACTTGCGACACACAGCATTGTTATTGCAATACGCTTAACCACTCAGCAAGACTCCTTAATTTTAATCAGTCTTATTTCAATATAATAATCTGTTTTTTCAAGGCCAGATGTTCTTCATCATACTTGAACTTTCCCATGATGCTGCAAATTTTATCTACCGCATCCGATCTTATTTTATTCAAAGATTAATAAACTCTTGATCAAAAGTAAAAGCATTTTCAAACCAGTGCAGATCATAAGGGTATTGAGAAAAATCATGCTGTATGGTTTTTGCAAAATACCGATTAAAATCAAAACAAATCACATCAAAACGATAGTAATAATGTGCAAACTGTGGATTTTTTTGAATAAAACATACAGCCGTTTGTAGGACTTTTCGTTGCTTCGCAGAGGAAACAGATTCAAAAGCCAATGCATAACCCGTTTTAGCTCGTGCTTTTACTTCGACAAAGACCAGTTCCTGCTCACGCTGCATGACCAGATCAAGTTCACCATAGCGGCTATGCCAGTTTCTGGCAATGAGCTGAAAGTCTTGTTGCTGCATCAGTTGGGCAGCCTGTTGTTCTGCCCATGCACCTAATTGTTTCTGCATCACTGACCCTTATAGTGCCTTAAGACCTTTGGCACTCTGCTGAAAACAGGATGGTGTACGTTGTATGCCCTGATCCGATACCCGAATCATTCCAGTACGACCCTGGAATTCAATATTGCGTATTTTTTTATTGTTCAAATAATACTGGGTGATTTGCCAGGCATCGCCACCAAAAGCAATCAAGCGCTGATAGGCCATATTCACCGGTGCATGATGATAAGCCTGCATCACATCAGGCCAGTTAGCAAAATAAAGTACCGGCACATCGCAGAACTTGATGCCTCTTGGCGGAGCATGCTGCTCATTAATTGCATTCGCGACTGTATAAATCCGTTTATGTCCCAAACCCTGTAAGGATGCCAGCCAGTCCGCATTGCCAAGCAATAATATCCCCTGCTTGCTCTTCAGAAAAAATGGTGGCTTCTGGATCATTTCCAGTTGCAGCTCACTCTGACTAAGTAGTGACATTAGCAGAAGTTCATGTTCTGACTCACTACCCGGTTGGCGCATCACAAACAGTTGCTGAATCCCATCTTGCGCAATCTGCTTCTGTAAGGCAGCCGCATCTTCTTTTTTCGACAGACTAAATTGCCAGATATTTGGCGCTGTAAGACTACTTTCATTCAAACTCAGTGTACGAATCTTGGGTTTAGTTTGCACCAGTTGCTCTACATCCTGACGTGCCAAAGGACCAATCACCATTTGCGTCTTTTTACTGACATGTTGTTTGAGTAGTTGAGAGATTTTTTTCTGATCTGAATTGACCCATTTCAATGGTACTTTCTGTCCGGACGCTGTATATGCACTGAGAAATCCTTGCTTGATACTCGAAGCGGCTCGCGCCAAGGGGCCGCTTTCAGGTAGAATAATCAGCACTTCTGCTTGTACGCTGCTGACGCAGGCCAGTAACCCCAAGCCCAAAATTTTATTTTGAATCTTCCATTTTTTATTATTCGATTTATTCCACATGGAGAAACCTATGAGTGCTCAGTTATTTGTTGTTGCGACTCCAATCGGGCACTTAGATGATATTAGTTATCGTGCAATTAATGTATTGAAATCGGTGAGTCTTATTGCAGCTGAGGATACACGAACTTCTGCACAATTACTTAAACACTTTAATATTCAAACACCTTTGACAGCCTGTCATGAACATAATGAAAGCAACAAGATTGATCAGTTGATTCAACGCCTGCTCAATGGTGAAGATATGGCATTGATCAGTGATGCAGGCACGCCACTGATTAGCGATCCAGGATTCAAGTTTGTCCGTGCTGCCCAAGAACATAATATTCATGTGGTTCCTGTACCGGGTGCATGTGCTGCAATTGCCGCTTTAAGCGCAGTAGGTTTACCAAGTGACCGTTTCAGCTTTGAAGGTTTTTTGCCGTCTAAACAAAGCCAGCGGCTCTTGACTCTGGAAAAACTGAAAGATGAAACCCAGACCTTAATTTTCTATGAAGCGCCGCACCGCATTTTGGAATGTGTCAAAGATCTGGCAGCGGTATTCGGTGCAGAGCGTCCTGTCGGTTTTGCCCGTGAAATTACCAAGACCTTTGAAACCATCAAGAAAATGACACTGGGTGAACTGGTTGAATTTGTTGCCAATGATCATAACCAGCAAAAAGGTGAAATCGTACTGGTGATTGGCGGTTCTATCGAAGAAAAAGATCTGGATCAGGAAAAACTGGATAAATTGTTACTGCGTTTATTACAAGACCTGTCTGTCAAAGCAGCTTCACAGCTGGCTGCTGATTTGACCGGGATTAAGAAAAAAATCGCCTATCAACGTGCTTTGGAACTAACCTCTGCCAACGATTAATTTTTCTTTACCCATAAAAAACACCACAATCAATGTGGTGTTTTTTTATTTAATAATATTGAGTGCAATTATTCTCTTGCAACGGATTCATCAGCTGGAACTTCAGTAATACGGCCACCGCTTGCCAGGAAAGCCGCAATTTCATCTTCAAGTGCCTGACGTTTTTTCTGCTTAGCAGTTACAGTTAAAGTTTCAGCTTCTAATACGTCTGTATCATTCACAACTTCTTCGCTACTTGCAGCACCTTTTTCTGCTGCTTTTGCTTCATCGTCGTCGATTACAGGATCTTCTACATCATCATAATCATTTACGTCTGTCATTTTGCTCTCCCCACAAATGGCTTCGCTTTTATCTATTAAACCAAGCTTTAAATTAACTGAAATTTAGCAATCTCTTTGGTCTTCGCCTAGCCCTAATTTTCAAAAAATCGTATCTTTTTTAAACAAAATGGTTACTCTTTATAGATGTTTGTTTAAAAAATTTACATTCGGCCGCTAGGCTGAATAACGTGTATCTTTGAGTAAACTTAAACCATTCGCCTGAGCCATAAATGCATCTTTCAGGACTGTCTGTTGCTCGACCTGTTTCAGCCCGAAATTACGTGCCCACACCACTGGGAAAAGCTCTGTAGTTTCCATCCAGCCAATCGCCGACATGCTATGCATCATCGCATCATTCTGGCCTTTACGGCGATGCTCATAACGTTTCAAGGTCTGTTCATGGGCCCACACTCCACGCGCTTTGTCATGCAGCAACACGTCACAGAGTACGGCAGCATCCAGACAGCCGATATTAACCCCTTGTCCAGCGAGCGGATGAATCACATGCGCAGCGTCACCAATTAGTGCCAAGCCATCTTGTACATACTGCTGTGCAGCACGAGCTTTGAGTGGGAATTTCGCTCGTGCTGTCGCTTCCAGCACTTCACCCAGCATATGATAGCTTTCACGGGTCAATAGTTGAGTGAAGTCAGCATCTGATAGCGCTGCATACTCATCGGCATAATCATCAGGTAATGTCCAGACTATGGATTGCCAGTGGCCTTGCTCTTCTTCTTTAAGACTCGCCATTGGCAGATAAGCCAAAGGACCAGTTTCCAGAAAAATCTGACGGGCCACATGCTGATGTGGCTGGGCTGTTCTAATTGCGCAGCTGATTCCGGCCTGTTTATAGTCCAGTACATCGATATCGATAAAGGCTTGCTCGCGCACAAAGGAGTTCGCGCCATCTGCGCCAATGACCAACTTAGTTTTGAGCTGGGTGCCATCTGCCAGATGAATGATCCAAACATCTACTCCACGTTCAACCCGGTTAACTTTGACCTGTGTGCGGTAATCTTGCACCTCTTCAAGCATCTTTTGCTGGATGGCCAGATTCAGAATACTCGGTTCCACCATTGAGCCTAGCGCCTGCTCTACAGAAGGTGTTCTTTCTGAAGAATGACCAAAGTTAATTTCACCATAGCCATTTTTATTCCAGACCTGCATTCCAGTATATGGCTGCTGGCGTGCAAGTTTTTCCCACACACCTACGGTTTTTAATAAATGAATAGTCGCCTGACTTAGCGCCAAAACCCGCGGATTGGCTACACTTAAAGTTTTGTCTGCATCCAGAATAGGCGCAGCATCCAGAACAGTCGCTTGCACACCACCTTGAGCGAGTAATAAAGCCGTTAGACCGCCTACCAGACCGCCACCAACAATCACGACATCTAATACATCAGAACTTGGATTCAGACTCATGCTTTTAACCCCATGGCATAGTTAGCGACCAGTGGCTTGATACCAGGAATGGTATCAAAAGCAATCAGTCCGGTATTACGGATCAGTTTCAAGAATGGATTCTGGTTACTAAATCCACGTACGACTGAATCACAGAACTTAATCACTCTTTGCTGGTCATTCAAACGGGATTTTTCATAATCCTGTAATACTGCTGCATCACCTAAGTCTGCACCTTGTGACTGCTGTTCTTTCAGGTAGCGCACCAATACATGCGCATCTCGCATACACAGGTTAAAACCCTGACCCGCTACTGGATGAATTGTATGTGCAGCATTACCCATCAAGACCACGCGGCCCACAGCCTGTTTTTCTGCTAATACTTGGGACAATGGAAAACTGAAGCGCTTACCTGTTTTCTGGAATTTACCGGCACGATCGCCATAGGTTTCTTGTAAGGCGTTCAGGAAATGCTGGTCATTTTCTTCACCCAGCCATTCTCCTTCCGTTCCTTTTTTCACAGGCCAGACTACAGAACGACGATATTCACCTGGAAGTGGTAATAAGGCTAATGGGCCTAAGTGGCTAAACCGTTCAAAGCCAACATGATTATGTGGCTTAGAAGTTTGAACGGTAGTGACAATGGCGACCTGATCATAGTCATGTTCTGAAGCCTCAATACCGAGCGCTTTACGACAGAAAGAATCACGCCCATCAGCAGCAATCACCAGTTTGGATTGGAGTTTCAATAAAGCATCACCACGTTGTGCTTCAAGATAAGCAAACTCAGCATCTTGAGTCAGAGAGCTGACCTGAACCTCATCAATCAGTTCAATTAAAGGTTCTTTTTTGACTTGAGTTAATAGCACACGACCTAGCCAGGCATTTTCAATGACCTGACCAAAACTTTCGACTTTTTCCTGTTCTGCAATTAAGCGCGCCTTACCAAAACTGCCCTGCTCAGTAATATTCACTTCAAGAATCGGAGTTGCATGTTCCTGCAAGGCATCCCAAAGCCCAAGTTCCTGATAAATCTGTACACTACGGCGTGATAAGGCACTATTACGTGCATCAAAACTGGAATGATAGGGTGCAAGATTTACATCATCATAATCTGGATATTTGATCGCTTCCAAAAGTTTGACTGCAATATTGGTTTTGGCCAACATCAGCGCGAGACTCAAGCCGACCATACCACCACCGACAATGATGACTTCTTGTTGCATGCTGTAATCCTTTCAATGGCGTACCTATATATAGATACTTATAATCATGATGAATTTTATATTAGCCTAAAAAATTTCTTTTTTATAATAAATTAGGTTGCGGTTTCGAAGCGAAGTCTGCTTGTGGTTAATTTATAGCTCACCTCAACGTCCTACTTAAATTTTTCAAAATACAGAAGTATCATCTGCCTGATAAAAAGCAGAAGAATTTTGGCACTGATTGTTAGGTTTAAAAGCTTGGCTTGGTATGAAATGATGAAGATGGGATCTGGATATAATTTTTTGAATTAACAATATTTATGTTTTTGAATTTATATAATATTTTTTATTTAACTTATTTAAAGTAAATACTCATTTTAAAAAATCATGCGATACGTAGCTTTAGCTTATATCGCATGATGATGTAAGGATTAACTTGCTTTCAATGTATAGGCATGGTCATTCAAACTTGCCAATATCTGTATAAATTGAGGAATGGTCTCGGCATTCAAGGTATAAGGATTGAATTCATCCAGATTATGTTCGGCAAAGAATCCAAGAATATCCTGATGGATATTGGCATATTTCATATGCCAGTCTGAGAAGAGACGGTCATTCACATCTTCAAAATACAGAACTTCACAATTTTTATGTCGAGGATCTTTCAAGATTTTTTTATAGAACAGATCTTCAATCTTGTTCCTATCTCCTTCCAGACATTGAACAAAGTAACCATTTCCATAATACAGAGCCCCAAAAATCGCATTACGTGAATTGAAATTCAACGCTTCTGTCAGAATATTGAATAGATCATTCATTGGATCTTCGCAATCATACAACTTACTAACATATAAAAGTCTTGCGTCGCTCATTGTCTACCTCAATATTTTAGATTATGTACATTACTCAATATTTTTCTGTTTAATATATATAACTGATTTTATAAAAATTTTCTATGATTAGATACAAAATAATTTATCGAATAGTAAAATAACTTGAAAAATAAAATAAATTTTTATATAAATTCAGCTACTTGCTTTTAACACGCATTTTCCAAATATTTCTATATTAAAAAGCTTCAAAATTTTGCTATTTGAGATCTGCCATCAAGTATCAGTTTTTTACTTTCTAAATGCTCATGTAATTTGAGCACCAGTTATCTTTGCCAGAACATCAGCAAGCCAGCAAAAATGTAAATCAGCGATTTGTTCTCAATCAATAGTGCAAGTGCTACGAATACGATAGCAAAGATGAAGGAACGGATTAAAGTCGCGATGTTTAATTTAGAAACGACAGTCTAAGTCGAGCTCAAGCAACTTATTAAGTATGTACTTTCTTACACCTCTCTTCTTATAATATTTTTAAAAGGTAATTGTTTTTAATTTGGCGGATTCAAGCGGCAAGTGCAACAGTATAAAAACCAGCCATAACTTCACTCGGTGTATACCAACCTAGTGTTTTTCTAGGACGATGGTTGAGTGCAAATTCTATCTGCTCTATTTGTTCGTTTGACACGCCATCAAACGATGATGATTTTGGTAGATATTGACGGATTAAACCATTCGTATTTTCATTTCTAGCTCGCTGAATAGACTTGTAAGGATCAGCAAAATACGTCTCTATGCCAGCATCAGTAATTCTTTTGTGTTCGGAAAATTCTTTGCCATTATCAAATGTCACACTATAAGCATGGCTCATTTGTAAACGATCTAATGCACAAGTAATCGTTTGAGAGGATGCTCTTATTGGCCCTAAATGAACAATATGTACATACAGGCTCTTTCGATCAACGAGAGTCAATAAAGCACCTTTATGATGTTTACCAATCACCGTGTCACCTTCGAAATCTCCTAAACGTTGTCGTTGATCAATGACCTAGTCTCGGCAGTGAATACTTGTTTTATCAATGATTTGACCCCTACGATCCGTGTTTTTGTAACCGCGTTTTCGATATTTCTTCTGATGCCTTAAATGTAGATGAAGTTTACCGCCTTTTGATTTATCTTGATAAATGTACTGGTAAATCCACTCATGTGAAGGTACATCCAGCCAACCGCGTTGTGTTAAAGCACCTGAAATTTGTTCGGGTGACCAGTCCAAACCAATCAAATAATCAATATAAGCGAAGGCAAATGCTGTCATTGATGATGAAGGACGGTACTGTCTTTGACTTGCAAATTTAGCTGCCTGTTGAGCTCTATATCCACGTTGCCCAGTATTTCTTTTTAATTCACGGTAGATGGTTGATCGTGAACGTCCTAATTCCCGAGCAAGGGTAGCGATTGAACTTTTACTTTTCAAAGTAGCATAAATTTCGTATCTTTCATCTTGAGAAAGTTGGGTGTATTTCTTCATTGTGTGCTTTCCAATTGCGAGTTGAAAAAGTCTAATGATTCTATGAATACACCTAACTTTTTCAACTAACTACAAATGTGTTGCACTTGGGATTTGAATCTGCGTTTCTAAATGATACAAAAACATGCTTATTTAATAATCAATCTTGTACTCTTTGACTTACAGCTATTCAAGTCCTTTACCCCTATTTTAGTTAAATGAATTTTCATATGATGATTACATCAGGAACAGGGAGTTCCACATAAGAATAACAATAGATAAGCACAAGGACAGTAAGGTACGACAGGAGTTATACCAAGCTAACCAATACGAAAAACCCCGGCAGGATGCCGGGGTTTTTTATTATTTAATGATTAAAAATTTGAAGATGATACTGAAGTTTCTAAACAGAAATCTTAGCAATCACTACTACCTATATCTTTCATCTACTTATAGAAAATTCCCAAATTTTGGTGTGAAGTTAATAATGTATACGTGATCTTTGAATTAATTCATCAATGGTTTCTGGAATTTCTTTTATTAAGCTGAGTACTTTTACTTTTTATTAAAATTTTGAAACATATTTTAAGCCGGTTAATAAATAATAATAATTAATAAAAAATTCATTTTTTACCAGTTTCTAAACTCTAGTGAATATTTGAGTTCCCATAAAATACGGCTACTTTTATATAAAACCAACCGTAATGATTTTAGATTAAATAATTAGTAATATTCACGGTCTTTCACTAGGTATATTTGTTAGACAAACATTGAGTATGGTAGTTTAAATTAAATACTTTAATAAAATAATAACTATGCTTTATTCAGTGCAATTTCTTAGGGGGATTGCTGCCTTAATGGTAGTTATAAGTCATACCTCCTTTAAAGGACAACAATACAGTGTTGATACGCTTCAGTGGTATCACATAGGTGGTTCTGGCGTTGATTTATTTTTCATAATATCTGGCTTTATTATGTGTTATACAACATATAATAAAAAAGTTAATTTTCTAAATTTCATGAGAAACCGATTCATCCGAATCATTCCTCTTTATTGGGTTCTCAGTTTTTTTGCTTTAATCGTATTTCTGATTTCTCCAAATCTTATAAATTCATCCGGTGGTGAAACAGGAATTTTCGAATCTTTCTTTTTAATTCCGAATGGCAGTAAATTTTTAATTAATAATGGATGGACTTTAAGCTACGAATTTTATTATTATTTTATATTTTCTTTTTTCCTAATCTTTTTATTAAAAGACTTATATAAATATCTTTTTATCATTCTATATTTTTCAGTTGTTGTGGCTATAGGTTTAATACTCCAACCAAAATCTGAATTTCTGATGTTTTTAACCCATAATCTTTTGCTTGAATTCGCTTTAGGCGTTCTGGCATTTATCATTATAAAAAATACTAGTCTTTCCCGATTAATGTCTTTATTTATGATTCTTGTCGGTGCTTCCCTATTAGCCTATCAAAACTTTTATAAACTACCTGATTTCATCACCTTGAGATCATTAAAAATCGGGATCCCAATGTTTTTCATTTTTGTTGGATGCGTAGCTTTAGAAGACTTAATCACAGAAACTAAATCACTAATTTTAAGATTCTTTAATCATCTTGGAGATTCATCTTACTCTTTATATTTGATTCATCCTTTTACTTTAAGCCCAGTTGCTATGGTTTTAAATAAACTCAATATATTAAACCCTTACCTATTTAGCTCTATACTTATTACCTCTTCGATCTTGGCAGGCTCTATTACGTATCTAGTTTTAGAAAAAAGGTTAATTAAATTAGGCAAAGAACCATTTAACTTCTTTAGGTATTTTTATCCGGTCGATAGAAAAAACTTATAGATATTTTTTGATCTCTTTAGGCATTATCAAAAATTTAAATACTAAAAACGGAGCTTAAGCTCCGTTTCTGTTAAATGTCCTTTATATCTTTTAGATTAACTAATCTGTTATAGAAATCAGTTAATTAAAAAAATATCAATGACTTCAATTAATTTTTAGTCAGTTAACGTACTACTCGAGCTTGAGACTCATGATGTACATCGCGTCGACCCAATTTTGTACCAGTATAGATCAGATACAAGGCAGACAAACCAACCAATACATAGATAATTCGAGATAGTGCACTCATTTCACCAAAGATGGCAGCGACTAAATCAAAGTTAAATGCACCAACCAGACCCCAGTTGATGCCACCAATAATCGCTAAAGCATAAGCAATCCAGTCAAGCGTATTTAGTCTCATCATTTTTCTCCTGCTCTTCTTTGAGTTTATTTAAGGAACAGGTCAAGTATGAGAACGAAATCGGAATTAATATGTTGCTTTGATGCTAAAAACTCAATTGCTGTGTTGAATTCCTGTCATCTTATAATTCTCAATTTTAACAAAGTTAATTTTATTTGAATAAGTCGCGATTAACGTAAGTAAAAGTCTTGCATGTTTCTTGATAGTATCTTTGTTTTATGTAGCCATTGGATAACTTATTGCCTAAGAAATTAATCCATTTTTTCTTAAAATTTTATAAATATTCATTTTAATATCAATAAATTAAAAAATTACTATCATTCACGAATACATTTTTAACTTTCTACTATATAAAAAAGCCGGTGAGATCACCGGCTTTTTTATATCTTTCATTTAAGCAGCATGGGCTTTGGCCATTAAGGCTTCAATATCTTCCACGGTTTTCACAACTTTTGCAGTTAGCACTAGTGGGCCATTTTTGGTAGCAACCACATCATCTTCAATCCGGATTCCGATACCACGCCATTTAACATCTACAGTTTCATCATCTGGCGCAATATAAAGACCCGGCTCAACTGTCACGACCATACCTTCTTCATATGCACGCCATTCACCGTTGGCTTTATAAGTACCTACATCATGTACATCCATACCCAGCCAATGTCCAGTACCGTGCATATAGAACTGGCGGAAACTTTCCGTCTGGATAATTTCTTCAAGATCTCCCTGCATAATCCCCAGATCAAGTAAACCTTGAACCAGAATGCGAACCGCCACATTATGCGGCTCTTTATAAGAGTTCCCGATTTGAACTGCATTGATGGCAGCAATCTGTGCATCCAGTACGACATTATATAAAGCTTTTTGTTCCGGACTGAATTTACCATTCACCGGGAAAGTACGGGTAATGTCCGAAGCATAAAACTGATATTCACATGCAGCATCAATCAGAACCAGATCACCATCTTTCAGTTCTTTGTCATTCTCTACATAATGCAGAATACAGGCATTTTCACCGCCACCAACAATACTGTTGTACGATGGTACACAGCCATTTTTACCAAAAACATAATTTAATTCTGCTTCTAAAGCATATTCCATCATGCCTGGACGAACTTTCTGCATAGCCAGTGTATGCGCTTCTGCAGAAATATCTGATGCAAGCTGCATCAGTTCAATTTCATTTTCATCTTTATGCAGACGCATTTCATCAATGATACGATCCAGCTGCATGATCTGTGCCGGTGCAGAAGTACCACGGCGGCTTTCACCACTGGCTGTTACGATCCATTTGGCTACACGTGCATCAAATTCGGAATTGTGTCCAATCCGGTAGAAAAGCTTGTCTTTGTTCTGAAGCTTGGTGAGGATTTCCTCATCCAGTAGATCAATCGCATAAGCTTCGTCTGCTTCATAATCATCAACGGCGCCATCTACTCCGGCACGGTAGCCGTTCCAGATTTCCATTTCACGATCACGTTCACGGCAGAACAGGCTATAGGTATAGCCTTCTTCTTCAGTATCGAAAGTTTCAATGACTGCAACTGCTTCAGGCTCAGCAAATCCGGTCAGGTAAAAGAAACTGCTGTCCGCGCGGTATTTATAATCTGCATCACGGTTACGCAGGGCAACCGGGCTGGTGGCAATAATCGCGATACTACGTAATCCCATTTCCCCTGCGAGGATGTCACGACGTTCCTGAAAATCGGCTTGAGTCAGTTTCTTCATTACACCTTACTTCTTATCAATTGCTACTGTTATTTAAAATTTGTTCCTGAAAACAGGTCAGATTAATTTACTATCATCATGAGAAGGATCAGCAAAAAATATGCCGGTTTTCAGAACCGTTTTTTAATTTGTGTTTAGAACCGCTTGAACTTAACTCGGACGTTTCGGCGAGAAAATTTCAACTACAGATTGCGCTTCAGTTGCAGAAGCTGGAGTAGGTGCTTTTTGCGTGAATTTCTGCAATAAAGGTGTTTCTTCAACTTCTAATTTCTTACGGCCGACGGACAGGCTTACCGGAATCAGACGAACAAACTCATACAGCTCCTGATAGCTTTCTTCGCCTTCGGCATCGTCATCAGAATCTTCAAACTCGACTGCTGCAACATCTTGTAAATGTTCAATCAGTTCCATTTCATCATTGCGGATATGCCCTGAAGCCAGACCGAAACCAAGCACTACGCCTGCACACCAGTCAGCCAATGCCTGAACGCGTTCAGCCAAGCTATGCTCATCATCTGGTAGTAATGGCAGATAATCCAGCTCATCTTCAGACAGCGCATGAAATATGTCTTCTGCCTCACCCGTTAACAATTCTAATGTTTCAGGGTTCAGTTCAGGAACATCTAGCGTTTTTAGAATCTGTACCCATTCATCATTTGAAGGTGCCTGAGTGACACAGACAATTCCGGTAAGCAAACCATGCAGTTCGCTTGGGCTAGAAATTTCTTCAATTGAGGAAAAATTGCGGTACCATTCTGACCAACCTGAAATATCGTCTTGCATTCGTTTATCCAATCTCTATACTGCTTTATATATTACCTTTGTTTGCAACACTGTGCGACCTCGATATGTTAGAAGAATTACAGCGTCTACAAGTGCATATTGGCGTTTTAAAAACGCGACTTGCACAACTTGAAAGTGAGAATACCAGTTTACGGGAGAAGCAAGAGGCTTCAAGCGTGCAACATGAAACTCAAATTGAACAAAAAAATAGCTTTATTGCGCAAAAACAACAAGAAATCCAGAATCTCAATCAGCAACTGACAGAATCACGTAACCAGTTTCAGCATTTAAACCAGGATGCTACAGCACTGGCAGATCGTTATAGCCGTCTGGAAAAAAGTTGTACTGATCTAAAGAACCGTTTTCAGGAAATTCTGGCTGAACGCAATGAGTTACGCGTGCTGAAAGAAAAGTTATTGCTGGAACAGCGTCATGCCCAGCAGGAAATTCAGCGGCTGAATCAGGAATCTGAACGTCTTACCCAGAAAAATGAAAATGCCAAAGCTAAAGTTGAAGCCATTATTCAACGTCTGGCAATTTTGGGAACAGCCCAGGATCAAAATGCACAGGAAATTCAGCAATTGGCCCATCCTACTGAAGTGACTGAGGAAGCTTCATCATGAGTGAACAAATCGCAATCGACTTAAAGGTATTGGGTCACAGTTTCCGTCTGGCCTCCACTGCGGATCAGCAGGATGAACTACAACGTGCAGCGCAATTACTCAATGAAAAATACGATGAATTTCGCCGTAAAGCACCTCGTATGGAACCAAGTAAACTGATCATTATGGTGGCACTGGAACTGATGCAGGAAGTATTGACGATGAATAAATCCCTGCAACAATATGCACACTGCGAACGTTTGTTACAAACTATTTTGGAAGAAGTTGAAGAACTAACTGAATAATCGAGTTTTTTGTTTAAACTTCGGTCGTTCGACTAAACTGTTTACAGTTCACGAACAGCATAGAGTTGCCACATCAACATTATCGTTTATACTTAGTCTAACTCTGAGATGTTCGCCAGCGGGTCAGATTCCCCTGAGCCGATATTTAAATCTTAGGATTGAGTTCTGCATATTTAGAGTGTATGCCCATCCGGTATGGGAAACCCAGCAAGTATGCGTCTCGTCCACCTTGAACTTTAGGGTTCAAGGGTAATGACATGCAGCGGCATCCTCGGAGTGCTTCTATTTTTCTCAAAATATTTCATCATTTATCTTCTTTTCTAAATCTTAAATTCATTGCATTTTTCTTGGTTTAGCGTCCTATACTCGTACCTTTTTCGTCTTTTAAAAAATTGCCTAGATCTAAATATAGTTCGATTAATTCATCATAAATGTTTCATTATTTTTAAAATTTAATCAAAAATTCATACTGATGCCTATAATACTCGCTATGTTGCTACCCTCTATTTAAGCTATGGCATTTTATTAATCTAATGCCCTAAAATCCTGAAGACCATATTTATGACGACGATGAATCTTTCCGAACTTCGCAAACAGCTACGTAAACAGCGCCGTCAACTCTCTCGATTTACCCAGAAACAGACTCAACAACGTATCCTGAATATGATTCGGACTTTGCCAGAATTTCATGCAAGCAAATCTGTTGGGGTTTATCTGGATGCTTTCGGTGAGGTTCGGACTCAGGCGCTGATTGAATACTGCTTTAAGCATCATAAACGGGTTTATCTCCCCAATATTTGCAATATGAACCAGCAACTCACTTGGGTAGAAATCAGCCAGAATCAATATCGTTCCCAGCGTTTTGCTCATCATCGGTTGGGAATGCGTGAACCCATGGCTACACGTGGTCTGCATGTCTCAAAACTAGATCTTTTAGTTATGCCACTATTAGCCTGTGATCAATATGGCACCCGAATTGGTATGGGTGGTGGCTATTATGATCGTACGCTGGCAACAGCACCGCACCGTCCTTTTCGTCTGGGGTTAGCACATGACTTTCAGCTGATCCCACAGCCTTTAACCCGAGAAGTTTGGGACCAGCCTCTAGATGCCCTGCTTACGCCTACACTTTTACAACGTTTTAAGCGTTAAACAATGTATTTCCAAATACATAAGTACTTTAAAATCACATAATTAGTCATTTTTTATACAATTTAGTCGCTATAGCCCTTGTAATTTTTAAATTACCCATCACTATTAAAAACATGGCAACACCGTTGTCACTCATTAGGAGTGCCCATGTCTGAAATTATTATGAATCAAGAAACCTTAGAGCCTCAGGTTCCAAGTGTATTACCACTTTTGGCGCTACGTGATGTGGTGGTGTACCCACACATGCAAATTGCGCTATTTGTCGGTCGTGAAAAATCGATCAATGCAGTTGATGTGGCTCGTAACAGTGACAATCTAGTATTTGTAGTTGCGCAAAAAGATTCGCTTACAGAAGAAATTGATCACGACAACTTATATCAATACGGTACTGTCGCGAAGATTGTGCAAGTTGTGAATCACGAAAATGATGAAAACTGTATTAAAGTCCTGATTGAGGGACTGTATCGTGCCAAGCTCAAAACCATCATTGATGAAAATGAGTATTTGACTGCTGAGCATGAACTTAGTCCAATGACTGTATCAGTCGATGAAACAACTCAAGCTACGCGCTTGCAGGAGCTGCGTGCCCTGTTCGCTCAGTATGCTGAAGCAAAACTTCGTAATGCTCGTGAGCTGATTTCAGCTGCGAATAAAATCGAAGACTTGTTGCAATTGTTATTCTTCGTAGCGACCCGTGTTCCTTTGAATATCGAAGTGAAACAGAAATTCCTGGAATACGACGAGTTCGATGCACATTTAACTGAGTTGATGACTTATTTATTGCAACAGTCTGAAGAACAGCAGATCGAACAGACTTTGCATGACTCTGTTAAACGCCAGATGGAAAAAAACCAGCGTGAATACTTCCTGAATGAAAAAATGAAAGTCATTCAGCGCGAGCTTTCCGATATGAATGGCGGTGCGGAAGATGACGTTGCGGAAATCGAAAAACGTCTGGCTGAAGCTGATCTGCCTGAGCATGTGCGTAAAAAAGCGGAATCTGAGTTCCGTAAACTCAAAGCAATGCAACCAGCCTCTAGCGAAGCTGCGGTAGTTCGCAACTATCTAGAAGTGATTCTAGATACGCCATGGAACAAAGCCAGCAAAGTTAGCATTAACTTGAATAAAGCTCAGGAAATCCTGGATGCCGATCACTATGGTCTGGACGATGTCAAAGACCGTATTGTGGAATATCTGGCGGTTCAGTCTCGCGTGAAAAAATTACGCGGTCCAATCCTGTGTCTAGTTGGTCCTCCAGGTGTAGGTAAAACTTCCTTGGGTGAATCGATTGCCAAAGCGACTGGCCGTGAGTTTGTCCGTATGGCCCTAGGTGGTGTACGTGACGAAGCAGAAATTCGTGGTCACCGTCGTACCTACATTGGTGCGATGCCAGGTAAGATCGTGCAGTCATTGACCAAAGTTGGCGTGAAAAATCCGCTGTTCTTGCTCGATGAGATTGACAAGATGGCTCAAGACTACCGCGGTGATCCAGCTTCTGCGATGCTTGAAGTACTTGATCCATCACAGAACAACAAGTTCAATGATCACTATCTTGATTTGGACCTTGACCTGTCAGAAGTGATGTTCATCTGTACTGCCAACAGCATGAATATTCCTGAAGCCCTCTTGGACCGTATGGAAGTGATTCGTCTGCCTGGCTATACCGAAGAAGAGAAAGTTAACATTGCTGACCGTTACCTTGTTCCTAAAGCAATCAAGAACAATGGTTTACGTGCTAAAGAGTTGACTGTGCATGAAGAAGCGATTCGTGACATCGTGCGTCGTTATACTCGTGAAGCCGGTGTTCGTAACCTTGAACGTGAAGTGTCTAAAATTGCACGTAAGGTAGTGAAAGAAGCAGTTAGCAAGAAAGCTAAAAATCTTCAGGTTGAAGTGAATGCGGGTAATCTTCCAGATTACTTAGGTCCACACAAATTTGACTACGGTATGGCGGAAGAAGAGGCTCAAATCGGCCGTGTAAATGGCTTGGCTTGGACTTCAGTGGGTGGCGAGTTACTGACTATTGAAGTTGCAGCAGTACCCGGTAAAGGTAAATTCATTACCACCGGTTCACTTGGTGATGTAATGAAAGAATCAATTACCGCTGCCATGACTGTGGTTCGTACCCGTGCGGCTGAATTAGGTATCGAAGCTTCCCGCTTTGAAGAAACTGATGTGCACGTGCATTTACCAGAAGGTGCGACTCCGAAAGATGGTCCATCTGCAGGTTTGGCACTGACCACTGCTCTAGTTTCTGCATTCACTGGTATTGCGATTCGTCCAGATATTGCGATGACAGGTGAAACCAGCTTAAGTGGCCGTGCAATGCGTATCGGTGGCCTGAAAGAGAAACTGCTTGCTGCGCACCGTGGTGGCATTAAACTGGTGTTCATTCCACAGGAAAACGTTCGCGACCTTGCGGAAATTCCTGAAAATGTAAAAGAAGGCTTAGAAATCAAAGCTGTGAAATCGATTGATGAGATTTTACCTCTGGCTTTGATCGATATGCCGAAAGCACTGGTGAAACCACCAATTGTGAAAGCAAGTGAAGAAGCTAAAGCTGCACGTCATTAAGACCTAAAGGCTTTGAAAAACACCCTGCTCTGGCAGGGTGTTTTTGTATTTAGGCGAGGATAATTTTAAAGACGAATCACCATATCGACCAAGCCATTCACGACCTGAGCCATCTTGGTCAGATCCAGTTTATCTAAGGTATCCTGCTCGGTATTGTAGTAAGGATTACGATAATGCGCTGTGTCTGTAATCAGCATAGTTGAATAGTTAAACTTGGCATAATTCAGATAACCAGAAAAATTCATGTCCTGAGCGAATGCCGGACTGACAAAACGCTGACAGTCCAGACGCTTGAAACGTTGCATGGACGCACAGTAATCTCCTGTCAAACCGGCCGATGCCAAATGTCCAATCGCAGCAATAAAGTTTCCATGTCGGGGATAGATCCATTTCAATCCTGTCGGATAGGTCTGCACCAGATTTTCATCATAATAACCAATAGAATCCAGAATAATGACACCTTTCACTTTTTGTTTCTGGGCCTTTAATGCTTTGGCATGTAGATAGCTTCCCATATGTTCAGTCTTGAAATAGGGTGGCTCCTCCAGTGTATAGAAAGCAAACTCGATATTATGTTTGAGTTTTGACTTTTGTAAGGCCAATAATCGAGCTGTTTCCAGTACCCCTGCTACACCGGAAGCATTGTTATCTGCTCCATACAGATCACTAAAGACATCATAATGCGCACCAATAACCAGTTTGGTTTTGGCTTTAGCATTAAGCTGACATACCACATTTCTATAGCTTAGGCTATTTACGATATAATTTTGGAACTGACATGGGATGCCAAGCAGATGCATCTGTTCTTTGAGCCATGCTGAGACCCGGTTTAATTCACTGGTATTTTTAAAATTCCGGTATTCATCTACACTGATAATTTGTTTGATAAACAGTTCCAGATGTTCTGTCTGTGCCTGTTTGGAGGAAAAATTTGCAGGTGCAGCAAAGCTCATGCCTGAACTGGTTAAACCGAGAATAATTAGTAGAAAAGTACAATATCTTTTAATAATGAGACTGGTCCGCATTTCTTATTATCCATTCCTTTATTATCAAGCGGATACTTGAATTATGGATATTAAAGCAACATTAAATTCATGATTTCAATTTCAATTTGTTTCCCTAGCTCAACTTCGTGTTGTTTGATCGTTATAATGAAGTATCTAATTATTGATCCAGTTCTATGAAAATCCGTATCTTAACCATCGGCCAGAAAATGCCGGCTTGGGTGCTGACAGGCTTTGAAGACTATTTCAAACGTATTCAGCCTTTTGTACAGACTCAGGTGGTTGAATTGCCAATGGCAAAACGGGGCAAAAACGATTCTGAAGCCGATATTCTGAAATACCGAAATATTGAAGGTGACAGTATTTTAAATGCCTTAAAACAGAATGAAGTCCTGATTGCACTAGAAGTCGGTGGCCGTGAGTTTAGTACAGAAAAATTGGCTGAAACTATGAAAGGCTGGATGTTGGAAGGTCATGATATTGCTTTGGCGATTGGTGGGCCAGATGGCCATTCTGAAGCAGTCCGAAAAGCAGCAGCCTGGCATTGGTCCCTGTCTAAACTCACCTTGCCACATCCGCTAGTCCGTGTAATGCTGATTGAACAACTGTATCGCGCTATGAGCATCAACCATAATCATCCTTATCACCGTGCAGGCTGATCTGTTGATGCGTTCTGATTATGCAACGTTTTGTTGAACAATTCCCCCTGCCTTTGCTTTCCTTTTTATTGCATGATTAAAACATTGAATTAATGTGGTTTGACTTATGAACTTACAGACTTTGCCCGGCTTATTTATTTCTCATGGTTCTCCCATGCTCGCACTCAATCCTGAGCAGGTTGGCCCGGCATTGCATCGTTTAAGCCTGAATCTGCCACGTCCAACTGCCATTATTGTTATGTCGGCACATTGGGAAAGTGAAGCTCTGGAAGTCAATACAGGTATTCGTCCTGAAACTTGGCATGATTTCCGTGGCTTTCCACCTGAGTTATATGAGTTACGCTATCCTGCTCCCGGCAATCCAGAGCTGGCTGAGCAAGTCTTGGGCTTATTGGCCAATGCCGGGTTCTCTGCACATGCCAACAGCACCCGTCCGCGTGATCATGGCGTCTGGATGCCGCTCTTACATATGTATCCGGAAGCAGATATCCCGGTAATTGAAATTTCTTTACCAATGTCGATGAGTGCAGAAGAGATTTACAAGATTGGCCAGACGTTGGCGCCACTTCGTGAGCAGCAGGTTTTCCTGATTGGGTCAGGGAGCATTACTCATAATTTGCGTGAATTGTCTTGGCAAGGAAATAGCGATGAAGTTCCGGAATGGGCATCAACCTTCCGCAACTATGTAGCCAATAAATTAACTCATAGCGATTTTGATGCCGTTCTGGACTGGCAGTCTATTCCTCAGTTAAAACGTAATCACCCAACGCTGGAACACTTTGCTCCACTGTTCTTTGCTATGGGTACCGGCAACCGTTTCAGTATCGTGCATAGCAGTTTTACGATGGGCGCTTTGGGAATGGATATTTACCGTTTTGACTGACAGTAAACTTCAACCATTTAACATCCGACTTTTTAATTTGGATACATTTTGTTAGCAAAAGCTACGATTTGTATCCATATTTTTTGTTAATCTCTTGATTATAATCACGTTGAAACTTTAGCACATAGAATATAAACCAATGAAATTCAGTATTTTTGCGCTTGCCCTGCTCCCTTTAGCTTTAACTGCATGTCAATCTTCTCATCTTCCTGCCACTTCAGGAGATCCGGCTATTTCTACTCTATCCACTACATTAAAAACGCCTACACAAATTTTGCCCGCTTATACTTGGGAACTTGATCGTGGGCTGCAACGCCCGATTGTTCTGAGCTTTGATCAGCAAGGTAGACTGAGTGTAGCTTCTGGCTGTAATGGCCTTGGCACGAGCTGGACTGTTAAAGATAATACCCTGAGTACGGGTGACATGATGGGCACCATGATGGCATGTGATGCACCATTAATGGAACAGGAACGTTTTATCAGCCAGCTTCTGCAAAAGCGTGATATTCCGTTTAGCCTGGATCTAAGTGATGCCAATCAGCCGAAACTGAGTATTACTGCAGCTGATAGTCAAAAATATGTCTTTACCGGAAAAATGACACCGGAAACCAAATACCAAGGTCAGGCAGAAACCATTTTCCTGGAAGTTTCGCCACAGACTAAAGCCTGTACGGGTGTAGCTCAGCAAACCTGCTTACAGGTGAAAGAAATCAAATATGATGAAAAAGGTTTAAAGACTCAAGTAGATAAAGACTGGACTTTATTTTACGATCAGATTGAAGGTTTTCAGCATACACCGAATGAGCGTCAGATTATTCGGGTAAAACGTTATGAAATCAAAAATCCGGCAGCTGACCAGTCTAAATATGCCTATATATTCGACATGGCTGTAGAGCGTGAAACAGTCAAAGGCACTCTTTAAAGATAAAATCTGAACATAAAAAAACCGAGGCATTCACCTCGGTTTTTTTAAGCTTAAACTAAGTCAGACTTAGAATACGCCTTGAGAAAGCATTGCATCAGCAACTTTTACGAAGCCAGCGATGTTTGCGCCGTCTACATAGTTTACAGTACCGTCTTCTTTAGTACCGTATTTCACACAGTTGCGGTGAATTTCTTTCATGATCGCATGCAGACGTTCGTCAACTTCTTCGAAAGTCCAGCCTAAACGCAATGCGTTTTGAGACATTTCAAGACCAGAAGTTGCTACACCACCGGCGTTAGATGCTTTACCTGGAGCATAAAGGATTTTCGCTTCAACGAATTTCTCAACTGCTTCAAGTGTAGAAGGCATGTTCGCGCCTTCAGCAACACAAATTACGCCGTTTGCAAGAAGCGCTGCTGCATCATTCGCATCAAGTTCGTTTTGAGTCGCACATGGAAGCGCGATATCACATTTGATACCCCAAGGACGTTGACCTTCAAGGTATTCAAAACCGTGTTTAGATGCAAATTCAGAGATACGGCCACGTTTAATGTTTTTCAGTTCCATCACTTCAGCAAGAAGCTCTTCAGTGAAACCGTCTTTAACGTGAACAGTACCCGCAGAGTCAGATAGAGAAACAACTTTAGCACCCAGGAACATTGCTTTTTCAGCAGCGTACTGGGCAACGTTACCAGAACCAGAGATTGTTACCACTTTATCTTTGAAGCTTTCGCCACGAGTTTTCAGCATCTCTTCAGCGAAATACACTGTACCGTAACCAGTTGCTTCTGGACGAGCCAGAGAACCACCGAAAGTCAGGCCTTTACCAGTGAATACACATGAAGTGTCATTGCTGAGTTTTTTCATCATACCAGCCATGTAACCAACTTCACGGCCACCCACACCGATATCACCCGCTGGGATATCTGTATTAGAACCAAGATGACGATAAAGCTCGATGATTAACGCTTGGCAGAAACGCATGATTTCGCCTTCTGATTTGCCTTTAGGGTCAAAATCAGAACCGCCTTTACCACCACCCATAGGCAATGTAGTTAGGGCATTTTTGAAAGTTTGCTCGAAACCGAGGAATTTCAAAATAGAAAGGTTCACTGACGGGTGGAAACGCATACCACCTTTGAATGGACCAATCGCTGAGTTGTACTGTACGCGGAACGCACGGTTAACCTGTGTTTGACCTTGGTCATCTACCCAAGCAACACGGAACTGGATCGCACGCTCAGGTTCAACTAGACGTTCTAGTAAACCATGTGCTGCGTATTGTGGATTCTTTTCAATGAATGGCCACAAACTGGTCATCACTTCTTCTACAGCTTGAAGAAATTCGGGTTGATGTGCATCACGTGATTTTACGTAATCTAGGAACTCATTAAGTGTGTTGTATTTCAACGCTTAATCCTCAGCAGAAAATGGATCAAAATTGGTCAAATTTACAATCAATGTTAAATTTTGGCGCAAAATATTAAATATCTTTTGTAACTAATCTACAATACTTTTTTGAAAAATAGTTTAAATTTAATTTGATAACAATTATTTATATTGATTATGAATATTTTTTCTGTGTGCTTAAATGCCAATTGAATCAATGCTTAATTGTTAATTTATGCCTGATAATAATGCACAAAGTGACCTTTAATCGTGCATAACTTAGTTCCTTAAAAACATGTTAAAATTGTTAAATTGACATATTTTGTTTCATTCACTCTAAGGCTCAGCCCGAGCAGCCTAGGTTATTCATGAATTCGCAGATCTCTCTAGTCCAGTCTATTGATGCTTTATTGCCCCAAACCCAGTGCGGTTTATGTGGTCATCGTGATGGCTGCTTGCCCTATGCTCAATCCATTGCTGAGGGCGAAGATGCCAATAAATGTGTACCGGGTGGACAGCCAGTCGCTGATGCTCTGGCAGCATTGTTAAATCGTTCTAAACTGCCCACTGAAGAAAGTGTCTGGCCAATTCAGGCTGATGGTCGTCCTCAGCGCATGAAAGCCATCATTCGTGAAGATGAATGTATTGGCTGTACCAAATGCATCAGTGCTTGCCCGGTCGATGCGATTATTGGCTCAGGCAAATTGATGCATACTGTGCTCACTGACTTGTGTACCGGCTGTGAACTCTGCATTCCGCCTTGCCCGGTAGACTGTATTGATCTGGTCGAAGATCTTCAGCCTTTGTCAACTGAATCTCAACGTATTGCTGAACAGGATGACTTGCGCAAACGTTACTACGCGCATATTCAACGCGAAGAAAAACGTCGCATCGACCGTAAGGGACCTGTCGTTCGTGCCGAGATTAATACAGCCCTATTTGCCCAGTTCTCTGCTCAGGTCGATCAGGTTCCTGTCATTGAAATCGTGCAAAAACCAGCTGATGAAGTGGTTACACTTGATGCCAAAACCACGATTGAGCTTGCCAAATTACGCACACAAATCAAAAAGTTAGAAAAACAGCTTTCGGTCCGTGAGGATGTACGCAAACGTCTGCAACTTGAAGAACTGACCCAGCAATTACAGGCTTTACAGGGATAAGATCATGACAACAGCAACAGCCAAGCCTGTAAAAAACATGACTAAAAAACAGATTCAGACTTTCTTTGAGCGCCTGCGCGAGCAGCGTCCGAATCCAAAAACTGAATTGAATTATTCAAGTCCATTTGAATTATTGGTTGCAGTGACCCTGTCTGCCCAAGCTACGGATGTGAGCGTGAATAAAGCCACCGATAAACTGTTTCCTGTCGCCAATACACCGGAAGCGATTTATGCACTCGGTGTGGATGGGCTGAAGGAATATATCAAAACGATTGGTCTGTATAATTCCAAAGCTGTGAACGTCATTAAAGCTTGTGAAATGCTCATCAAGAAGCATAACAGCGTAGTACCGGACAATCGTGCAGATCTGGAAGCTTTACCGGGTGTAGGACGCAAAACGGCGAATGTGGTGCTGAATACCGCCTTTGGTCAACCGACCATGGCTGTGGATACGCATATCTTTCGTGTTGGTAACCGTACCGGGTTGGCGGTGGGTAAAAACGTGCTTGAGGTCGAGCATCGTCTGGTCAAAGTGATTCCAAAAGAATTTATTATTGATTCACATCACTGGCTGATTTTACATGGCCGCTATTGCTGCATCGCACGTAAACCGAAGTGTCATGAATGTGTGGTCGCCGATGTCTGCAATTGGCCCGACCGTTTTGAATTTGGCGCAGGTCGCGCAATTCCGGTGAAAAATATTGAAGCTGAACGCTAGGTTCAGCTTTTTAATTTAAGTACTCGAAAAGTTTTTATTTTTTATTTTGCTCAGCCTGTTCTTGCTTGCGCTTTTGCTCAAGCTCTGCCTGTAATTTAGGATGCAGCTGACGCTCAGGCACCTTACCCGCATTTTCAGCACGTTCTTCCTGGCGTACTTTTTTTAACATCTTAAAGCTCACATAGAACAGCGCAAACAGTACTGCCAGAAATACAATCATCAATCCCAATACAGCAAATTTCACAGCAGATCCTTTTGAACAATACAATAAAAAGAGCCCTAATATGACTTAGGGCTCTTTGAAAGTCAAAATGATCGGAAACCGATTATTTTGCTTGATCCAGAATCGCGAAAAGATCTTTTTGAACTTCTTCGATTGGACGTAGACCGTTTAACTTGTCATAAGTCGGTGCATTTTCGCCTGAAGCTGCACGGCCTTGATAGAAGCCAACCAGCTGTTCAGTTTCAGTGTGGTATGAACCTAAACGGCGACGAATAGTTTCTTCCTGGTCATCTGGACGTTGTACCAGATCTTCACCAGTTTCATCATCTTTACCTTCCACTTTTGGCGGGTTGTAAACGATGTGATAAACGCGACCAGACGCCGGGTGTTGACGACGACCAGATAGACGTTGAACGATTTCTTCATCCGGCACATCAATTTCAATTACATGATCAATTGCAATGCCTTCTTTTTCCAGCGCTTCAGCTTGAGGAATCGTACGTGGGAAACCATCAAAGATACAGCCATTTGCACAGTCAGGTTGTGCAATACGCTCTTTGACCAGACCAATGATCAATTCATCAGAAACCAAACCGCCATTGTCCATGACGCTTTTAGCTTGTAGACCTAATTCAGTTCCTTCACGAATTGCAGCACGGAGCATATCACCGGTTGAAATTTGTGGGATATTGTAGCGCTTACAGATCAACTGAGCTTGTGTACCTTTACCTGCTCCAGGTGGTCCGAGTAAGATAATGCGCATATATAAACATCCTCATTTTTTAACTATGTATAAGATACCCAGCTTCACACGACCAAAACGTGTGCTGCTCTTTGGCATCTAATTATAAGAAAGCCACAAACAAATGGATTAAACCCGCAACAAAACCGGTAACTCCCCCCAGGACAATCAAGATCCATTCATCTTCCTGAAAAGCAGGACGTAATAGATTCTGAAACTCGTTAGGCGTCAAATCACGTATGCGGTCTCTAAACATTTGGTAGATCTTCTGTGCACGGCTCGCATTAAACGCAGGGTCGCTTACAGGCACCATCGTAATTTCAATCGAGCGATCGATCAAGTCTGTCTTGAGTTTTGCATACTCTTTTGGTCCTAAAGACAACTGTAAAGAGGTCCGAACCAGCGGTGTTTCCATAATTTCGTTAATATGACGTTTGACAATACGGCGGGTTTTATCTTTTTTACCACCATACATCATTTCTGTCATGATCGATTTTAGCGTAATCAGATCTTCTGTGACCACACTTGCAAATACGTCAGAAACTTCCTCCTGACGTTTCATAAATGCGCCTTGTATGTTATAGGTGCCAATTCTTGGAATCACCGGCTTGATCCAAGGGAATCTGTGATCGGCTGTACGCTTAAAGAATTGCGGGTATTTAATATAATGCGGTTCTACCGGATTAAACACCATCCAGATCGCAATCCAGTTAGTCAGGAAGCCCCAGATAGCCGCCCAGAACGGTACGGTCCAGTGCCATGGCACTACAAACCAGACCACCATCTGGAACAGGCCAAAGAACATCCCGATCAGGGCACTGATATGCCAGATAAAGTTGATTTCTTTTTGGCCAACTTTCAGGAACATGCGCACCATTAAACGGCGATCACCTTCCATTTGACTGACCACCATGTCGCGCATATCCACTAGTGACTCGACGTTCATGGTCAGTTCAGTCACCAATTCTTTTAATACCTGTGGCAGCTGTTTATGGGCTTGGGCATAAATACGGCGCTTGATTGAATAAGGCAAGTTTTCCCATAACACCGCATTTCGGTCCATCATGACTTCATCAATCAGATGTTCCAGTTCAAAACCGACCTGTTCCCCGATAATACGTGCCATATCATCCGGATCCATTGCCTGCAAAAACTCTTGGATAGAACCCAATTTAGACAAGGTATTATCCGTGATAATTCCTGAGATTCTTCCAGCTTTACGCGGCACAATACCTTGCCAACCAACAGGAACAGGCCCGACATGAAAACCCCAAAAATTAATTGGATAAAACACCATTTTTAGCGCCATCCACACGTGAGCCCATGTTACGAATGCGGTCACCGGGATAATGCTGAGCACTGCCCAAAAATCTGGGCGATTCAAGAAGGCTTGCCACAATTCATTGACGTACTCAAGCATGCATAAATTCCATATTTAATTTTTTGTTCACAGAATACAGGTATTAATAAAGTTGAATATTTTGTCTATAAACCGATACTTAAAGTATAGGAGAATTGTAGTCTGGGTTCAGTTTTGGCTACAACGCGACCATTACTGTCCTGTAATTTCTCCCCCGCCCCAATACCGATACTAAAACTGCTGATCCGTTCTGAACTAAGCAAAACATACGCCAGATCAATGCCCCCACCTAAACGGCTTTCGTATTTGCCATCAACCTGTTTGCTATCGATATGACCGGCATAAGCCCCTACATAATAACCATTTTTGTCCTTGCCGGTGAGGTGTGCAGGATAACGAAAGCCAACTTGTGCTCCAACTGTACGATCATCGTTGAGAAAAGCACCACCTTTCACATAAGCAATCCCATAAGGATTCACCCATTCAGTGTTTAGATGGATAAGTTTCTGGGTAAAACCGACCCCAACATTAAATGCTTTAGGCTCACGATCCTCAGTTCTGTTTGTCGTATTATTCACTTGATCATGTGCATATACCCCATTTGCAAAGAATGCAAATGCCAACAAAGGGTAAACTTTGTTCATTCCTTCACCATCTTCCTTAATTATAGTTTTTGGTAGAGTCCTATTTTTATTTAATTTTGACTTTATCAGAATTATTAAAACTCTTGTACACAGCACTTTACAATTTTCATGTCTGCAAAGTCAAAGTTTAAACACAGGAATTGCTACAGCCAGTTTTCCATTATCAAATCCCGTACAGTTGCGCTAGAATACTCCACTTTGATTCCTTTCCCTCTGGTCTTAAGTCGATCGCGTATGAAGCAGCACTTTCCTTTAAAAAATGCACAACAAGAAAAGCGCATCTATAGCAGTCGGGTCTGGATCTCTGTCGGTATTGTGGTTTTCTTTATGCTGCTGCTGGTCAGCCGCTATGCCTATTTGCAAATTTTTAATTTTGAAACCTTCTCTACGGCTTCTGACCAGAACCGTATTCGTCTGCAGCCTTTAGCGCCAGCACGCGGTTATATTTACGATCGTAACGGTATTTTACTTGCCGATAATTATCCTGTTTTCACAGCTACCTTAAGCCGCGCCGATGTGCAGGATATTGATGATACGCTGAAACGTCTTACACCGATTCTGGAATTAACCGAAGAAGATATTGAACGTTTTCAGGCACGAATCAAGACGGCGCGTAAAACTGAGCGGGTATCAATCAAGCTGAATCTGAATGAAAATGATATTGCCCGTTTTAGTGAGGTGAAATATCTATTTCCGGGCGTCAATATTGAAACGCAGATGACCCGTTACTATCCGCATGGTGAACTTTTCGCGCATGTGATTGGTTATGTCGGCCGTATTAATGACAAAGAACTCAAAGAAATTGATAAGGATCTCTATGCCGGGTCTAACCTGATCGGGAAAATCGGGGTAGAAAAATACTATGAAGATTTATTGCATGGTGTGCCGGGTAATGAATCTGTTGAGGCTGATGCTTTCGGTAATGTTCTGCGTCACTTAGGCCGTAAAGAGCCGGTACGCGGTAATGATCTGTATTTATCACTGGATTATGGTCTACAAACCATTGCCACTGAACAACTGGCCGGTCGTCGTGGTGCTATTGTCGCGATTGACCCACGTACAGGTGAAATTCTGGCGCTGGTTTCCAGTCCAAGTTTTAACCCTAATTTATTTGTCACTGGGATTAGTAGCAAAGATTATTCAGGTCTTCGTGACAGTTTAGATCAACCACTCTATAACCGTGCTGTTCAAGGGGCCTATCCTCCAGGTTCGACCATTAAACCGATGTTTGGCCTGGGTGGCCTTCATTATGGCCTGGTCGATTGGGATACAGCAATTTCCGATCCCGGCTATTTCACACTTCCGGGCGATTCGCATAAATTCCGCGACTGGAAAAAGTCAGGACACGGCGTAGTCAACTTGCATAAATCGCAAGTGGTCTCGTGCGATACCTTCTTCTACATTTTGTCGTTCCGTATGGGCATTGAAAAAATGAACACATGGATGCGCCAGTTTGGCTTTGGTGAAAAAACTGGTGTCGATCTGCCAAGTGAAAGCTCTGGTCTATACCCAAGTCCGGAATGGAAAATGCGTACCCGTAAATCTAAATGGTCACGTGGTGAAACCATCTCGGTGAGTATTGGTCAGGGTGCCTTTACCGCCACACCATTACAGCTCGCCATGGCAACTGCTATTACAGCAAATCAAGGCTCACATGTTACGCCTCACGTACTGCGTGAAAGTAAAGGTGCCAAACCTTTTACAGTACATAATGCCCCTAATGGTAAAATCGACTTTAATGGTCAACCAGATGACTGGATCAAAATGCGTGATGCGATGATCGATGTGGTTCAGTCAGGGACAGGTCGCGGAATCCGCACGCCGATGTATCAAATCGCAGGTAAAACCGGTACGGCACAGGTAAAAAGTATTGCCCAAGGTAAGCGCTATAATGAAGCCCTGCTGACTGAACGCCAGCTGGATCATGGTCTATTTGTTGGTTTTGCACCTGCTGAAGCCCCTGAAATTGCAGTAGTCGTTGTCTGGGAAAATGGCCGACATGGGGGTTCTGCTGCGCAACTGGCTAAACCGTTATTTGACTACTGGTTACTGTCTCGCGATAAAAATCCGATTCACCCTGCCGGTCATCAAATTAGTGGCGGTCTCATGACAGCAGGTATTAAACCGGGCGAATTGCCAAGTGGACCGAATCTGTTAAGTGCAGACCCGAATGCTACCCCAACTCAAGAAGGCAGTCAGGCGACCCATGCACAGCCAAACAATCCGCAACCTGCAACTTCTCGCTCTGCTCCTGCAGCCAATGACGATCAGGAATAATTCATGAAAAACCAACTTAGAATTATTGGTGGTGACTGGAAACGCCGTCAATTGGCTTTTGCCAATATCGAAGGATTACGTCCTACACCTGACCGTGTGCGTGAAACTTTATTTAACTGGCTAATGTGGGATGTCCAGAATGCCTGTGTCTTGGATCTGTGTACCGGTTCAGGTGCTTTATCTTTTGAGGCATTATCACGTGGTGCAGCTTCAGTGGTGATGATTGAGCCGGATCGTACTCAGGCACAATTCCTCACCCAAAATCTGGAATTACTCAAAGTCACCAAAGCACGTGCGCAACTTAAAGTTGCGACAGCACAACAAGCATTAACCAGCCTGAAACAGCAGTTTGATCTGGTCTTTCTAGACCCGCCTTATAGTTTGGATCTATGGGAAACTCTGGCTACTCAGGCTGATCCACTGATTAAAGAAGATAGTTTTATTTATGTAGAAGCCGATCGTGAACTGAGTACATTGAAGTTACCAAGTTCATGGCGTTTAGTTAAAAATACCAAAGCCGGTACAGTACGCGCAGGGCTGTATCAAAAAAAAGCAGCTTAAGACCTACTTATATTAAATACTTAAATAAAAAAGGAATCCTTAAAGGAATCCTTTTTTATAAATGGAAGGTAACGGTTAACGATTACGACGCCAGTCCCGATCGCCTCTGTCACGTTTCCAGTCACGATGATCTTTATGTTTTTTCCAGTCCTTATCACCACGATCCCGATCATAATGTCCATTACGATCATGATGACCGCGATAACCTTCATCCCAAGGATCAACCACACAGCCTGTTAGCGCTACTGCCAATACAGATGACAGTAATATCATTTTTTTCATGTTCATCACCTCTATACCGCACTCAATTAGTATCAAGTGATTTCATGAAGAGTACGCGGAGCCATTGTTGCACTCTTGTATGATTTTGTTCATTTTCCATACTTAATTAAAGGATTTGTCTCGGATTTAATAAAAATCATTTATGCATATTTACACTTAGATTCGCATAAATACAGCTAAGGATCTGCTTGGTTTTTCTAGCCATATTTTGAATACTACAAACTTTTCCAATATCCTGATTTTTATGACCTGGCTACTCTTTATTCTTGGTGCAATTATCGCAGGATTTGTACAGGGACTTACCGGTTTTGCTTTTGCATTAATTGCCATGTCATTCTGGGTATGGGGATTAAGTCCTCAACTTGCTGCGCCCTTAGTGGTTTTTGCCTCGGTGTGGAGTCACCTCATTTCATTATCCAATGAACCTAGACTTCCTCATCTGCACCGAACCTTATATCTACCTTATTTAATTGCTGGTCTGATCGGTGTCCCACTCGGCACCTGGTTACTGAATATCGTTGAGGCGAGTACTTTTCGTATTTTGCTTGGTATATTTCTCGTGATCTGGTGTCCACTGATGTTGCTTAATCCACAGGTTAAATTGATTCAGCATTCAGGCAAAACTGCGGACGTAGGCATTGGTTTGATCGGTGGTATTTTAGGAGGTTTAGGGGGATTCTGTGGTTCTGTACCCTCTGCGTGGTTAGTGCTGAAGCAGCTGCCGAAAGAACAGCAGCGCTATATATTGCGTCATTTTAATTTTGCCATACAGGTGTTTACCTTAGCCGCCTATTTACTGCAAGGAACCTTAAATCAGACTCACCTTCCCTATATGGCGGTACTCATTCTAGCTGTAAGTATTCCCGCTATTTTAGGCGCACGTCTGTTTCATCGAATTTCAGAATTACGTTTTAAACAGATTGTCTTAGGCTTGCTCTTCAGCTCGGGCTGCTTTCTCCTGATCAAGGAAGGCATTGACTCATTTGCGCGATAGAGCAGCTCTAAAACCTTACATCACTTTGCTTTCAGCCCTATTGCTGTTATGTTAGCCCGAATGATTCTCAGGCGGATATAAGCAATGCAAATTCGTGATCAAATTGTCCTTGTGACTGGTGGTGCTCGTGGATTGGGACTAGCCATTACCCAGCTCCTGATTCAGGAAGGTGCACGTGTGGTAGTAAATTACCATAGCAGCAAAACCCAAGCTGAAGCTTTGCAAAATCAGTATCCTGATCAGGTCTTTGCCTGTCAGGCAGATGTAACACAAGCTGATCAAGTACAAGCTTTATTCACTGCCAGCAAGGCCCATTTTGGAGAAGCCATCCATTCCGTCATTAATAATGCGCTGGTGCAGTTTGAGTTTAATGGTGATGAGCGACCTAAAGTTGAAGATCTGACCTGGGAAAGCATGGCCCGTCAGTTTAGTGGAGCAGTTCAAGCCTGTTTAAATACGACGCAAGCTGCATTAGAAGATATGAAACAGGCACATTTTGGTCGTATCGTGAATATTGGGACTAACCTGGTTCAAAACCCTGTCGTTCCTTATCATGATTATACGACTGGGAAAGCGGCGCTATTGGCCTTTACCCGAACTACTGCGCAAGACCTGGGTCAGTATGGGATTAACGTGAACATGCTTTCAGGCGGATTACTGCAAACTACAGATGCAAGTAAAGCAACGCCTGACTTTGTCTTTGACCTGATTGCTCAATCCACTCCTTTACGTCGCGTGATTACACCTGAAGAATTTGCGTCTGCTATTCTGATGTTCCTGTCACCTTATTCACGTGCAGTGACAGGTCAAAACCTGATTGTCGATGGCGGACTGGTTAAAGGTTAAAGATCGCCAAGGAAGAATGAGATTCTGAATTTTATTCTTCTATTTTTTGACCAGTTGTTGAATAAAACTACTTTTGCATAGCGCATTTACTTCTACAATAGTGCGCTCCCCATCAAAGTTCATCTATTTTCTATGAAACTCCTAACGGCATTGCTCAGTAGCATGTTACTGGCAGGTTGTATGTCCAATGATCTTAAAAAGTCAGAACAGCTTCTGCGAAACTTCAATTGTGCCAAGATTGATACAGCGCAAATGCCACACAGTAGTATGACGGATTATTATCAACACATGCTATACAGCAGCAAAACCAAGGTCGAATCTTATATTGAGCAATATCATCAAGGAGAAGAGCTTTTTGACCTGCCTTTATATGAAGTGGTAGAACAGCAATACAATCTTTATAAAGATGCCTGCCAGAATCTGGGGGGAATTTTATCTGAAGAGAATCAAAATTAAATTCGGTATTTATATATCGTACAGAAAAGCAGAGTCCATCCCTCTGCTTTTATTTTTCCTGAAATTAAAAATAGCGTTGATCAATACTGAATTTTTCAGGAAATTTAGGTTCAATATTGGCATAGAACGTCATGATCTCAGCCATATCCTGTTCATAATTTCCTGTTGGATAAATGATTTTACCTACGCCCGCTTCTTTTTTTGCATAATCCATATAAGCCAGCGCAATTGGCACACCCGCATTGATCGCCACATGATAAAAACCAGTTTTCCATTGTTCCTGACGGGCGCGTGTGCCTTCCGGCGTAACCAGCATAACTAGTTTAGGATGCTCTTTAAATAGACCTGTCATGACCTGAACCATGCTTGGACGTGGCTCACCCGGTTGTTTGGGACGACGGTCAATACCAATTCCACCCATTGCACGTACAAAAGGCCCAAATGGAAATTTCATATAGCTGTCTTTAATGGTCAGACGCACATTCACTTTTAATGCCTTTAAGGCCAAACGTGCATATAGTGCATCCCAGTTACTGGTATGTGGCGCTGCAATCATCACACATTGATCAAGGTCTTCGGGCCATTGGTCATCGGTTTTCCAGCCCATTAAATTTAAAGTTTTCTCAGCTAAATTTTCAAACACAGCTACATCACAATCATTATCAAAATTTCGCCACAGTCTAACAATGCAGCAGAATATAGATAGTGCATCCTGATCAATAAAACATCAATTAATATATATTTGTATTTTTAAGCTTTAGGAAGAATTTCAATTTATTGTTATTTGAATATTTCTTCTTTCACTACCTATTGCAAGCTCACTCTTTTAAGCAAATAGTGAGTTCAATTTATTTTACTGATTTATATATTTTTCCATCCTAATTTTAGGATATGTCGATTTTAGCTTTCTTTCTATACTTCGCTGACATAATAAATTTCAGGAAGATTTTCATGAAAAAGACTTTAATTTGTCTTGCCTTAGCGGGGTTACTTACAGCATGTGGCGGTTCAGATAATGATCGTACAGAGGGTTCATCACCTGTTCCACCTACAGCTCCGGTCGGGACCGAAACTGGTGTACTGACAGATGGAATTATCTCAGGGGTAACATATATCACCAGCAGCGGTGCGGAAGGGGTTACTAATGAAAAAGGTGAATTTAAATTTAATGATGGAGAAAAGGTTAAATTCCTGATTGGTGACGTACAACTAGGTCAAGAAATTGAAGCGAAAGAACGTGTTACTCCGTTAGATTTAGCACAAACTGAAAATGCACGTACCAATCTGATGGTGCTTTTACAGTCTTTAGATACAGATAGTAATCATGACAATGGGATTAGCATCAGTACTGAAGCTGCTAATGCCCTTCTTAATAAAAGTTTAGATTTTTCTAAGGCCCCTACAGCATTTGCTACAGACGTGGTATCAACAGGCGTAGTTACCACAGAAAAATTGATTACACCTGAAAAAGCTGCAGAAAACTTCCAGTCAACTTTCTATAAAGATATTGCCGGTACTTGGGAAATTGGCCGTAATGCAAACAGCGCTGTTCTAATCCATATTTTAGAAGATGGCCGTTATGCCTTAGGTCAAGCAGAAGCTGCTGATGGTGATGGAACGCCTGGCATTGAAACTGGAGAGTTAAACTGGAATGCAACTACCAGTGTAATTTCACCGCGTATTATTCAAGACAGTAATGGTGAATGGGGACTCTCACATCCTGCAGGAGGCAAACCTTATACGTTAAACTATGATGGAACGACCTTAATTCTGACAGAACCGGGGATCAATACCGAATACCGTTTAAGCCGCGTCAAACAGTCTGCTAATGGTCTGGTAGGTGCATGGAGATTTAGTGACACCCATTTATTTGCCTTCTTTGACACAAACTATTATTTCTTCCTGGACACTGAAGGCGGAGATGATTGTGGCTGGCCTGGTATTGAATATGGCAAATTTATCCTCTCAGGTAATACACTTACGACCACTGAAGTTTTATTCGATACCAATGAATGTGGCGGATTACAAGACAGTTCCGATGGCAGCAAGACCATTGCAAACATCAATGTATCGGCTGAAACTCTGATCTTGCATCCACAAGGTGAAGGTCCTGTAACATTACAGCGCGTTAGATAATGAGCACTGCCTACCTAAAGAATTATCTTTAGGTAGGTTTAATTAATATGTTCAAAATGAATCGTACATCCCATCAATAAGTGCATCAGCTCAATTTGTGAAGTGCAGTCAGTTTTTTCATAAATATTCTTAAAATAAGTGCGTACTGAACTTAAAGTGATCCCACATTTCACTGCAATTTCTTCTAATTTATAGCCATTGATTAAAAGTTCACACAAATCAAATTCACGTTTTGACAGTTGATATGCTTGCTGCAAATAAGCTCTAGATAATGAATAATGCCGGTTTTTGTCTGTCATAAATACAGCAATCTGATGCTGAGCTTCAGAAAATTGCTGCATTTTTCTCAACCTTTTAAAAGGCACAACAGTGAGCATCAATTGCTGTCCTTTAGAATCCTGCAAAGCCAAGACCCCGCCTATTTCACTCGACATACTGGTATCTTCCAGCAAAGCACTCGATAGCAATCTTTCCAGACGTTCCTGATCACCTACCGGTGTTTTCAGCCGGTTATGCATATCCATTTCCAGACATGTTGAAGCTTCAATCATGCTTTGTGCTAGTGGATTTGAATAAGATAACTTGAGATCCTGATCCAGCAAAATAATACCGATTTTTAAACAGTCTAATACGGTATATAAGCTGATATTGTCTTGTTGTACTAAACTGATTTGCCGATGAATCTGTAAAGAGCGACGTAAATGTATGCCGATCCGTTTGAGAAAATTCAGTTCAGCTACTTCAAAACCTTGAGTGTGCGGAGCACGATGTAGTCCCATGACTGCCCAGCGATAATTTCCTCTGTCCAGTAATACTCCCGCCATATATCCTATCCCTGTAGGCTTAAGGCATTTTTCATAAAAGATATACTGCTCTGTTCCAGGTTGATCTGCATAATGACGGCAGTCCTGATTAAGTGCCTCCCCCATATCAATTTTATTCCATAAAGGCATATGCAGCTTCATGTCAATGACCCGAATCCGTTCCTCCTGATAAGCAGCCAGACTTTCTTCCGGGATATTGTAAGTATAAACAAAGTCATAGGCTGGATTGAATTGATCAAGGCCGGTAAAAATTGCACTATGACTCTGGGTATATTGCACAATATCCTGAATGACCTCTAGCCATAAAGCAGGCAATAAAGCAGCATCATATATTTTCGCGATGATATTATTTTCCTGTTCTGCTTTCATGACCGCTCTTATTAATAATTATTTCTATCAAATCATAACCTTAAGGTTTATAAAATAAAACTAAAGAAAACCTATCGCTTATTTTGTATTTTAATTATCTTAGTTTCTCATCTACATATATTTAATCCGTTTCACTTAACGAATCAATTTTTAACAAGATCTCTCTGTATATTGATAGCTCATACTTTTAATGTAAATCCTAATACAGAAGAACAAGAGGATGATCTTCAATGAAAAAAATATTATGGCCTGCTTTATTGGTAGTAACAGTTACTAGTTTAAGTGCATGTTCTAAACAGAATGACCGCGATATGGTCAGTGCAGATACTCAATCTAATACCACAAATGCTCCTGTTACTACAGAGACTACAAATAGTCAAAGCAATATGAGTACTAAGATGAGCAGTAATGCCACTGCCAACTCAAACTGGGCAGGTGAATATGAAGGTGTTTTCCCGTGTGCTGACTGCGAAGGTATTAAAGTTGAACTAGATCTTAATCCTGACAAAACTTATGAATTGAGTGAGGAATATTTAGGTAAAACTGGAAATAATGAAACTGAAACCAAAGGTAGCTTCACTTTCGATCCTCAACAACCTTCTATTATCGTCCTAGATGGAAAAGCTGAAAACCGGAAGTTTTATGTAGGTGATAATTTCGTTGAAGCTCGTGATATAGAAACAGGTAGGGAAATACAGAGTAATCTGAATTATAAATTAGTTAAAAAATCACCTTAATTATTTTCTAACTTAATAAAAAATCCCCGCAAATGCGGGGATTTTTTACATCATATGATCGAACGATGAATTACATCATACCGCCCATACCACCCATGCCGCCCATATCAGGCATAGCTGGTTTTTCTTCTGGAATTTCAGTAATCATACATTCTGTTGTTAACATCAAGCCAGCAACAGAAGCTGCATGCTCAAGTGCAGAACGAGTTACTTTAGCAGGGTCAAGAATACCCATTTCCAGCATGTCACCGTATTCGCCTGTCGCAGCGTTATAGCCATAGTTACCTTCACCGTTCTTCACAGCATTGATCACTACAGATGGCTCATCACCAGCATTGGCTACGATTTGACGAAGAGGAGCTTCGATTGCACGACGAAGAATGTTGATACCTACGTTTTGGTCATCGTTAGCACCAGTCAAACCATCAAGTGCAGATGCAGCACGTACCAGTGCAACACCACCACCTGCAACAACACCTTCTTCAACTGCAGCACGAGTTGCATGAAGTGCGTCGTCTACACGGTCTTTCTTTTCTTTCATTTCAACTTCAGTTGCAGCACCGATTTTGATAACTGCTACACCGCCTGCCAATTTAGCAACGCGTTCTTGAAGTTTTTCTTTGTCGTATTCAGAAGTAGATTCTTCGATTTGTGCACGGATTTGCTGAACACGCTCAGAAATCTGATTTGCATCACCAGCACCATCAACAATCACTGTATTTTCTTTAGATACAGTTACTTTATGTGCAGTACCTAAGTGTTCAAGTGAAGTTTGATCTAACTGCATACCGATTTCTTCAGAAATTACAGTACCACCAGTCAGGATCGCGATATCTTGAAGCATCGCTTTACGACGGTCACCGAAGCCAGGTGCTTTAACCGCACATACTTTGATAATGCCGCGCATGTTGTTCACTACAAGTGTAGCCAATGCTTCGCCTTCAACATCTTCAGCGATGATAAGAAGAGGCTTACCAGTTTTCGCAACAGCTTCTAGAACAGTGATCAATTCACGGATGTTACTGATTTTCTTGTCAACCAACAGGATGTATGGGTTTTCAAGTTCAGCAGTCAACGTGTCTTGTTTATTTGCAAAGTATGGAGAGATATAACCGCGGTCAAACTGCATACCTTCTACCACATCAAGCGAGTCTTCGAAGCCTGAACCTTCTTCAACAGTGATTACGCCTTCTTTGCCCACTTTTTCCATTGCTTGTGCAATCAGAGAACCAACAGTGGTGTCAGAGTTTGCAGAGATCGAACCGACTTGCTCAATCGCTTTAGAATCAGAAGCTGGTTTTGCAGTTTGTTTAATATTTTCAACAACAGTTTTCACTGCAAGGTCGATACCGCGTTTCAGATCCATTGGGTTCATACCCGCAGTTACTGACTTGATCCCTTCGTTCAGGATTGCTTGAGCCAATACAGTTGCAGTTGTTGTACCGTCACCTGCGATATCATTGGTTTTTGAAGAAACTTCACGAACCAGTTGCGCACCCATGTTTTCGAATTTGTCTTTCAGGGTAATTTCTTTCGCAACAGATACACCATCTTTAGTAATGTGCGGTGCACCGAAAGAACGGTCGATTACAACGTTACGGCCTTTAGGACCTAAAGTCACTTTCACCGCATCTGCAAGGATGTTCACACCAGCGATCATTTTTGAACGAGCTGAATCACCAAATTTTACGTCTTTAGCTGACATATTTGACTCCGAATATTGTTATATCTTTACAAAATCTGAATTGGAATGAGTAAAACGATCTGGCGCAGATTAAGCTTCTAATACTGCCAGAATGTCAGACTCTTTCATGATTAAAAGTTCTTCGCCGTTTACTTTTACAGTTGTACCTGCATAAGTACCGAACAATACTTTGTCGCCAACTTTTACGTCTAACGCGCGTACGCCATTGTCAGTGATTTGACCATTACCAACTGCAATGATTTCACCTTGTGCAGGTTTTTCAGCAGCAGAACCTGGAAGTAAGATGCCCCCAGCTGTTTTTGTTTCTTCTTCAACACGACGAATAACAACGCGGTCATGTAATGGACGAATGTTGCTCATAAATAACTCCATCAGACTAAGTCTTTTTTAGATCACCGATGACGACTTATTTATTCCATTGGTCATCATCAAAATTTTTTGATGTCCTTTTTATGGAGATGGAATAAAACGCTTCAAGGGCAAAAATGAAAAAAAATTGGTTTTTTTTTAATTTTTTGGTGGATTGCGTATTTTTTGTCTATTTATTTACGGGATCAGGCTGTTGAACAAAGGTTTTTAACTGTTCATCAAAACAATATTGCGTAATTTTTCCTGTTGCATCAATTGCATTAAAGCTATTCGGCTGATTCTTATGGAGTCGATGCGACGCAGAAGTCCCAGCATGTACATCATAAACTGGATGATCTCCTCCCAATTCGAATATACGGTTCAAATCATAGACTGCGATACGATGCAAATGCCCATGCAATACAGCAAACAGACCATGTTGCGACCAAGACTCCAATGCAATTTTGGCCATCAGGGGAATATCCTTAAACCCCCGCCTATTCTGAAATGGCACATAAAAAGGTTGATGACTGACAATAATCTTAATTTTGGAAGCAGGTGCCTGCTGTAGTTTTAGGTCAATCCTTTGAATCTGCTCAAGGGATAAATGGCCTTTGGTATGATATCGACGTCTAATCGAATTTACCCCAATCAGATAAAAATGTTCAGTTTCTAAAACAGGCTCGAGTTCACCGAAAAATAATTGATAACGGGTAAATGGAGTAAATAGCCGATTCCATAAATGATAAAGCGGAATGTCATGATTCCCCGGGATCACCAGATAAGGCGTATTCAACTGATCCAGAAACCGTTTACATGCAAAGAACTGCCCTAAACGTGCTCGCTGGGTGAGATCGCCGCTGACTACCACCGCTTCCAGTGCATGATCCCGACAAAATTGCTGGATGGCTTCCAAACATTCAGGTCTTTCTGTACCAAAATGTAGATCAGAGAGATGCAGAATCATGCGGCACCATTACACTTAAACTATTTTTTAAAACTGAAATATTTAACGGTGGTGTCATTTCTACCGTTTCCCCATCTATGGCAACCATTAATTTTTTGCGTTTAGACTCAATTCGCACCTGATCTGCAGCAAAACTATAGACATCGGAGGCTTCATCAATTTTGCCCCGAATTAACTGATATACCAGCTTGAATAACGTCAGCTTGTCACTTTTAGAGACCACAACCCCAGCCACCTTCCCTTGCTCAGCAGCTTGGGCAATCCGCATTTTCATGTCTGCTAACTGTAGTGGATTATTGCCAAAGAAAATCAGTGGAGTTTTGACCGGATATTTCTTCTGATCTACCCAGATTTCCAGTTTTAATTCTTTACGGTCACGAATCAACACATCGAGTGCTGAGGTATAGGCATGTAAAGGGAAACGGCCAAATATGCGATTATAGTCTTCACGTTTTTTAATAAATAAGGGATATAAGCCCAGACTAGCATTGTTCAGGTAGATTTCCTGATTGATGCGTGCCACATGGATACGTTTGGTTTGACCCGTTGCAATGACTTGTGCGGCTTCAACCAAATCTAAGGGAATATCCAGCAATCTTGCCGCATAGTTAAAAGTACCTAGAGGCAATATTCCGACTGGAATATCAGTTTCAAGCAGGTGTTTGGCGACTGAATTGAGCGTTCCATCTCCTCTTGCTGCCACGACCACACCATGATCCGGCGATTGTTGATGCCGTTGCAGCACTTCAGCAATGACTTTTTTGAACTGTTCTGGATCGTTGATTTCAAAGGCTTTAGTCTCAAAATCATGCGCTGCAAAAATATCTAGTAATTGCTCATATTTTTCTTGTTGGTCGAATAGACGGAAACCAGAATTATGATTATAAATAATGGATAAGGGTTTAGATTGATTAGACATTTTTTACACAGATTGATGCACACCTATTGGCATTTTGTCCAATTCATAAACAATTAATAGTTGCTTTATGTAAAATTCGAATGGCGACCATTTATTTAATCAATAACAAATATAACTGAACAATTTTATTTAAAGGTTTGATTTAAATAAAAATAATTAAAATAAATACCACACATAAAGCTAATAAATACATATTTAAGATTTTGAATTTATTTATATCTTATTGTTTTATATAAATTTAAACAGAAAATAGCATAATATTCCAAATAAAATCCAGCACTTCTTTAGTCTTATTTTTTTGATGATTTTATGCTTTAATACAGCCACTTTTTTTCATATTTCATCTGGCCAGTATTTTATTGACCAGATTGTACTTTGTACAAAATTTTGTACACATTTGAGATAGGCCTCACCATGACCCAAGTGAACGCACCAGAATTCGTTCGTCACCCTAAGCTTATTGCATGGGTGGAAGAAATTGCTAAATTAACAAAACCAGCAAAAATTGAATGGTGTGACGGTAGCGCAGAAGAATATCAACGTTATATCGACTTGATGATCGCTAACGGCACAATGCAAGCGCTTAACCAAGAGAAACATCCTGGTTCTTATCTTGCAAATTCTGATCCTTCTGACGTTGCTCGTGTTGAAGACCGTACTTTTATCTGTTCTGCAAATAAAGAAGACGCTGGCGCGACCAATAACTGGGAAGATCCAGCAGTTATGCGCGAAAAATTGAATGGTCTGTTTGACGGTTCAATGAAAGGTCGTACCCTGTATGTGGTTCCATTCTCTATGGGTCCTTTGGGTTCACACATTGCGCACATCGGTATCGAATTAACTGACTCTCCTTATGTGGCAGTCAGCATGTCTAAAATGGCTCGTATGGGTAAAGCTGTTTATGACGTTCTAGGTACAGATGGCGAATTTGTCCCTTGCGTACACACTGTGGGTGCACCACTTGAAGAAGGTCAAAAAGATGTTGCTTGGCCTTGCAACAAAGAAAAATACATCGTGCACTACCCAGAAACTCGTGAAATCTGGTCATTTGGTTCTGGTTACGGCGGTAACGCATTGTTAGGTAAAAAATGCCTGGCTTTACGTATTGCATCTTATATGGGTCGTCAACAAGGCTGGTTAGCTGAACATATGCTAATCCTTGGCGTGACTAGCCCTAAAGGCGAAAAACACTACATCGCAGCTGCATTCCCATCTGCTTGTGGTAAAACAAACTTCGCGATGCTGATTCCACCAGCAGGTTATGAAGGCTGGAAAATTGAAACTGTAGGTGACGATATTGCCTGGATCAAACCAGGTGAAGATGGTCGCTTATATGCAATCAACCCTGAAGCTGGTTTCTTCGGTGTAGCTCCTGGTACAAATACCAAAACTAACCCGAACTGTATGGCAACTCTTCATAAAGACGTAATCTATACAAACGTTGCTGTGACTGACAACGGTGAAGTTTGGTGGGAAGGTCTGACTAAAGAAGCACCTGCGAATCTGACTAACTGGAAAGGTCAACCACACACTGGCGAAGAAAAAGCGGCTCATCCGAACGCTCGTTTCACAGTTTCTGCTGGTCAATGCCCTTCTATCGATGCGGATTGGGAAAATCCAGCAGGTGTTCCAATTTCTGCGTTCATCTTCGGTGGTCGCCGTGCAGACACAGTGCCTCTGATTTCAGAAGCATTTGACTGGGTTGATGGTGTTTATAAAGCTGCAACCATGGGTTCTGAAACGACTGCTGCTGCTGTTGGTCAACAAGGTATCGTTCGTCGCGACCCATTTGCGATGCTTCCATTTGCTGGCTACAACATGGCTGACTACTTCACTCACTGGTTAGAAATGGGTGAGAAAGTTGGCGAAAAAGCTGCTGCTGCTGGTAACAAACTTCCTGGTATCTACAACGTGAACTGGTTCCGTCGTGATGCTGAAGGTAACTTCGTATGGCCTGGTTTCGGTCAAAACATGCGTGTTCTTGAGTGGATCATCGATCGTTGTGAAGGTCGTGCTGATGCTGTTGAAACTCCAATCGGCCGTGTACCTACTTACGAACAGCTAAACTGGACTGGTTCTGATTTCACTAAAGAACAATTTGACCTTGTAACTTCTCAAGACAAAGATCAATGGATCAAAGAACTTGAAAGCCACACTGAATTGTTCAACAAATTGGGTGATCGTCTGCCAGAAGCGTTGAAAAAACGCCAAGCTGAACTTCTTGAAGCGGTTAAATCTGCTTAATTGCTGATTTAATTTTAAAAAGGTCGCGTAAGCGGCCTTTTTTATTACCTTAAGATAAGGTTAAAGCCAATCGTTTAATCTGTTTTACATCTAAATAAAAACCACATTTACTGTTCATTAATCTCCTTAAAGAACAGCATTTAACCAGTTAATACAATATAAAAATCAAGCAATTACTCTAAACAAATGGTAAATTTATGTTTTATAAAAATATTTAAAAACTACATTATTTATTAAGACTAAAGTCCTATAAAAAGAGAAAACTTGGAGGCGTATAAGTATATGAAATCTCCTCACTTTCTCTCTCACTAAAACATAACTTTTTAGATTTTATAGCAATGAAAATTTAAAAAAGATGTGTTTTACAGCATTCCTTTGGAGCAATGTTGTGAATCAGCCACTTCCTGAAGCTGCTACACCGCAGCTTGATCGTAAAACACGGGTTAAATCTATTCTCGGTGGTTCTGCAGGTAACCTGGTCGAATGGTACGACTGGTATGTTTATGCAGCCTTTACCTTATATTTCGCTTCACAGTTCTTCCCTGATGGCGACAATACCGTCAAACTTCTTCAGGCTGCTGCTGTATTCGCACTTGGTTTCTTGATGCGTCCGATTGGCGCATGGATTATGGGAATTTACGCTGACCGCAAAGGTCGTAAAGCAGGTTTGACCCTATCCGTTTCTCTAATGTGTGTAGGTTCCTTGATTATTGCCTGTGCACCCACCTATGATTCAGTGGGCATGCTCGCCCCTGCGCTGCTGTTATTTGCTCGTTTATTACAAGGTTTGAGTGTAGGTGGTGAATACGGTTCAAGTGCCACTTACTTGACTGAAATGGCAGGTAAAAATCATCGTGGTTTCTACTCAAGCTTCCAGTATGTGACCCTGATCTCAGGTCAACTATTGGCACTCTGTGTCTTGATCTTCCTACAACGCACTTTGACTGAAGCACAACTCACTGAATGGGGCTGGCGTATTCCCTTCCTGATTGGTGCATTCTTAGCGATTGTGGTGTTCTGGATCCGTCGCGGTCTGGTAGAAACACAATCTTCAAAACAGGCTGTTGAACAGGCGAAAAAAGGTGGCCCTAAATCCGGTGCCTTAGCTTTATTCACTAAATATCCTAAACAGGCATTTACCGTGATCATGCTAACTGCAGGTGGTACTTTAGCTTTCAATACTTTCACTACTTATTTGCAGAAATATCTGGTGAACACCTCAGGATTTGAAAAAACCACAGCGACTGAAATCACGACTCTTGCGATCTTTGTATTCATGCTCTTGCAACCTGTGATTGGTGCACTTTCTGACAAGATCGGCCGTAAGCCAATCATGATTGCTTTTGGTGTGCTTGGTGTACTATTTACCATTCCTATCTTTAATGGCTTAGGCTCAACTACCAACCCAACTACAGCATTCATGCTGTGTATGAGTGGTATGGTGATTGTGACTGGTTACACAGCGATTAATGCCGTAGTGAAAGCTGAGCTATTCCCTGCCCATATCCGTGCCTTAGGCGTAGCTTTGCCTTATGCGATTGCCAATACACTATTTGGCGGTACAGCAGAACTGGTGGCTTTAAGCTTTAAAAATGCCGGCCATGAAAACTACTTCTTCTATTACATTACTTTTATGATTGGCCTGTCACTGCTGACTTATGTCTTTATGAAAGACACTAAAAAGCACAGCATGATTACTGATGACTAAGTAACTGTATTGCTTTAGGAGCTTTCCGGATGGAAACATTCGGAAAGCTTTTTTATTGGAATTTTATGTTTACTGCCATTCCGCTATTTCGTTGCTATGGCATACTTGTCTGATAAAAATACGGGAAATCATCATGATGAAAAAAACAGTTTTTTTACTCGGCTTAACTATCGGCACTTTAGGCCTGACAGCATGTCAGACGGCACCTCAACAATTCAACGGTCAGACCGGATATGAAATTCTGGAACGTTCAGAAAATTCTGCAACCTTAAGCTATACATTAGCAGGACGACCAAGTCAGGATGAAAACAGGTTACAGGCTGCTTGCAGACAAGTTCTTGGAACTTCTAAAAACTATAATATCCAGATTATCAACAGTCAGGAAATAGTTAACCCAACTCCTGAACAGGCTCAGTATGGCCGTCAACTCGGGGATAGCCGCACCCAGATCAGCTTGAGTAATACACCTGATTTATATAACAGTGAAAATCCGGGTGCCCGAGAGGCATTAGAAGCTCGCCCTACCACTGTACGTGTGATTCGTTATACTTGCTCATAAAACAGAGCATAAAAAAGGGCTTGATGCCCTTTTTTTCTTTTTCAATTCTTGGATGTTATTTAGTTCGATAGAAGCTGACATTACGGAATTCTGGTGATTCATCCAGATCTGGCCAGGTAGTCGCACTACGTTCATCCAGTTTGAGATATTGCGGATGACTAAAATTTTTCACCCGACTATCTGCGACCCAGACTTCTGGTGCAAATTTCAGGAATTCATCCAGGAAGAAACGGTTACACTGATCATAAAGCACATCTGCCGCTAGCAGTATATCCACCTGTTCTGCTTTATAGAGATCATCCAGATATTCCAGCTCAACATCATTTAACTCAGCATTGGCACGACAGGCATTCAGACTGACCTGATCGATATCACAACAGATCACACGTTTGGCTCCTGCCATTTTCGCTGCAATAGCAACAACACCTGATCCTGCACCAAAATCTAGTACCACTTTGTCTTTGACATGATGCGGTTCAGCCAGCAACCACTGTGCCATGGCCAATCCTGATGCCCAGCAGAAGATCCAGTACGGCGTATCATTCCAGATACGACGAATCACTTCATCATCTAGTTTGTCTGTCGGAAAGACTGGTGGAATCAGCCAGAGTGAAATCGGTGTTTCTGGTAGCTGCTGTGCCATCAGTTCACAATTAGGAATAACTTGGTGTAAGGCTTGAAGTAAATGCTCAGGGGCTTTAGGAAATTGGAAAGTACAGCTCATGAAGAAAGCCTTGATGCGAAAATATCTTTATTGGAATTTATACATTAATCGGATACATGACCACGTCATTCGCAGCTGTTCGAGGCAGACTGAAATCTAATTCGTCCTGTTTTTGCGACACATCAACCACGCAAAAGAAATATGACGAGTTCTGCGAATGACAAATGGTTTTGGTTACTTTTGCCGAAACAAAAGTAACGAATGAGCTTCTTACATCTATAGTCACAACGATACAACTCCGCCGTAACTAATTAAAATTTCAATTAACCCAAAGCCTTCTCAGCAGCTTCTACAGTTTGACGAATCAGCGTAGTGATTGTCATAGGACCTACACCACCCGGAACTGGGGTATAAGCAGAAGCGATTTCTTCGATACCGACTAATTGAATATCACCCACACCACCGCCATCACGTGGGTGGAAGCCAGCATCAACAACCACTGCACCTGGTTTAATCCAGTCTTTCTGGATCAGTTCAGCTTTACCCACAGCACCTACAACGATGTCAGCCTGTTTTACAAATTCAGGCAAGTTTTGAGTACGTGAATGGCAAATGGTCACTGTAGCATTCGCTTCAAGCAACATTGCTGCCATTGGTTTACCTAGAATCGCAGAACGACCAACCACTACCGCATGTTTACCTGCGATTTCAATATTGTTTTCTTTCAGGATGGTCATGATACCTGCAGGAGTAGCAGAACCATAAGCTGCTTCACCCATCGCCATACGACCATAACCCAGGCAAGTCACACCATCTACATCTTTTTCAAGCGAGATTGCATCGAAACAAGCACGTTCATCAATTTGTGCAGGAACCGGATGTTGTAACAGAATACCGTGAACATCCGGATTTGCATTCAATTTTTCAATTTCAGCCAGCAATTCTTCAGTAGTCGTTTCTTTTGGAAGCTCAACTTTTAATGAATCCATACCAACACGGCGGCAAGCATTACCTTTCATACGTACATAAGTTGCAGATGCGCCATCGTCACCCACCAAAATAGTCGCAAGAATTGGAGTACGACCTGACTTTGCTTTCAGCGCTTCTACGCGAGTTAACAAGTCAGCTTCAATTTGCTTCGCTAATGCACGACCGTCTAGAACTAATGCCACGGCACTTCTCCCAAGTGTTGATATGAATCAATTTTGCACATTCTACATGATAATTCTGAATATTTTCCGCCATATGCTGTTTTTATGCGCATACAAATGAATATCCTATTGTTTTTTTTTCAGAGCTTGATAATATACGCATCAACAAGACGCGGCGGGGTGGCAGAGTGGTCATGCAGCGGACTGCAACTCCGTGGACGCCGGTTCGATTCCGACCTCCGCCTCCAATCTTGTTAAAGCCCGAGTGGTGAAATCGGTAGACACAGGGGATTTAAAATCCCCCGCCCACAAAGCGTGCCAGTTCGAGTCTGGCCTCGGGCACCATTCTTCTACTACTGAAGATGGTGCAAATAAAGAACCCAGCGAAAGCTGGTTTTTTTATGCCTGTAATTTGCTAAATCTAATTCTCAATAGAATTCTATAAGCATTCGCCAACCTGCTCTGCTTTCAAAATATTATCCAGCAGAGCGTAAATAACCTTCCAGATCCTGTTCCAGTTTTTCCTGAAAATGAATCGGCTCAATGATCTTTACATACGGTAGCCAGTAACGTACCAGTGGCAATAACTGCATTTCATGACGAATCTGACAACTAATTAACAATTCTCCAGACTCTGATTCCTGTTCGATCTGCTGTTCCGGAAATAAATGGCGCTCTTTAAAAAACACCGTGACTTCAGGTTGCACCTTCATCAAAACCTGCTGTTTTTGCTGGCCAAACCAGATGCTGTCTTCATCTGCCAGCATTTTCAAAACTTCAGGATCATGCTCAAAGCTTTCATTTTCAAAAACCAGTTTGACTTCCTGCAACTGACTTAAACGATAGGTTTTGAGCTCAGCTTCAGTGACACCGGCCAGATACCAGATGCCATGATGATGAATCAACCGGTATGGCTGGATGATCCGTGTTTGTTCGGAATATTGCAGCTCAATCTGCTGCCGTTTATAGATCGCCCCTGCAAGCAGCTTGAAATGCTCGGCAAACTGTTTGGCATCTTCAAAATAATAACCTTTTGCCGAAAATACCTGATTTGCCCGCTCATCCAGCAATTCACGAATAAAAGACATATCCAGTGCCGGATACAAGTCACTGATTCCAGACAACTGTGCAAAATTCTGGATATCCTGTAACTTGAAACGCCCTAAATATGAAGGTTCAAGATAATAGCGTTTGGTATTTTCATCCTGTATGAGCGGTAAATACGCATTCAGACGAACAAAATCACGCTCAATGGTACGGGTGCTGACCTGAAATTCTCGTGCCAGCTCCTGTACACTTAACTGATGCCCTATATTAAGTTTGGTTAAAATATTTGCCAAACGGTCTGCGAGGCGCTCATGCGTTGACGCATTGCCCTTCATAAATACCCTCTTCGTGCCGCTTGTGCAGCACAATGAATCATTTGCTTAGAATTTTTAAATTATGGGAAAATTATACAGCCAAATAAAAACAAGATTAGAGTTATTCACTTCAACTTAAGGCTAATAGGCAAGATATTTTTTAAGATTTTTTACGACGTTTGTAGTGAGGTTTTGGTGCTGAGTGGCTCAGCCGTTCCATATAGCGTTCCAGATGCAACATGGCTTGATACAGCTTGTGTAAATCGGAACGAAGTAACTGATTACGGATAATCGCTTTATGCAAACGCTTCAATGCACGAAAGCCATGTTCATGCGTATAAGGGGCCGACACTATCTTCATAATATACTTCCTTTTAATACGTGACATTTCATCAAATACCAAACAATTTAGTCAGATTATATTTAAGCGCTAATTTACTCCTCAGTTTTGACAGGTTGTGTCGAACAATCGACACTTTTTACCGTTTTTTAAAATTTATACTCCTATTTCAAGCAATTAATTTAAATTATTTATCGTTTTTTATGCAAAATAAAAGCCAACAAAAGTTGGCTTTTAGTATTTCTATCACAAGAATAATTAGATGATTTCCACCACAATCTTACCGATATGTTCACCTGTATCCATCGCTGCATGCGCATCCTGAATCTGGTCAAACTTGAAGGTTTTATAGATCATCGGTAAACATTCACCTTTTGCCCAGAGTGGTGCCACATGCTCTTTCAGGCCCTGGGCAATTTCAGCTTTCTCAGCCGTATTGCGTGCACGCATGGTGGAACCGGTAATGGTCAAACGCTTCATCATGATTTGACCCAGTTTTACCTCCTTAGCCTTAGCACCGCCCAAGAATGCGATATACACCAGGCGGCCATCGCGACGCAGCAGATTCAGGTTTTTCTCCAGGTACGGCGCACCCACCATATCCAGAATCACATCTACACCGGCATTATCTGTAGCTTCATTGATAACCTGTTCAAAGTCCTGGGTCTTGTAATTGATTCCTGTCGTCAGATGTGAAATTGCCTGGATTTTTTCATCACTACCTACTGTCGCAAAGGTTTTGATGCCTAATGATTTGCACAGCATTAAGGCCGTGGTTCCGATTCCGCTAGTTCCGCCATGAATCAGTACAGTCTCTCCTGCCTTAGCCTTACCCATCTGGAACACATTTGCCCAAACAGTGAAAAAGGTTTCCGGAATCGCCGCAGCCTGTACAAAACTCACACCTTCAGGAATGTTTAAAGTCTGGCTTTCAGGCACGACGCAATATTCTGCATAACCACCGCCATTGGTCAGACCACAGACTTTGTCACCTACTTTAAACTGGCTTACTTCACTCCCGACTGCAACAACTTCACCGGCAACTTCCAGACCCGGTACAGGAGTCACGCCCTTAGGCATTGGATACAAGCCCTGACGCTGCAAGATATCCGGACGGTTAATCCCGAAAGCATGTACCTTAACCAGCACTTCGTCTGCTTTAGGTTCAGGGATGGCAACCGTTTCATAAGCGAGTTTCTCTACACCACCCGGTTCTGTAATGATGACTTGTTGCATGCTTTGTTGCGTCATGGATTCTTTCCCTAATATTCACGTTTCATATTTTTCGAACTTATTTGAACATAGAAATGCTATGGATTGAAGCAGCATGGACTTATGTATAATCAGCTGCCTATTTAGTAAATTGATATAAGACCACTGATGACAATAATTACAAAAGCGAAAACCGAGGATATCGACGCTATTCTTGAAATCTGGTTCCAGGCTTCTTTAAAGGCGCATGATTTTATTCCTGCTAGTTATTGGGAAAATCAGCTACTTCCAATGCGAGATGTATATTTACCCTTAGCAGAAAACTATGTCCTTAAAGAAAATCATACGGTACTTGGCTTTGTTTCATTATTAAAATCAGAAAATGTATTAGCTGCACTTTTCATTGATCCTGAGCAGCAAGGTGCTGGCTATGGTCGCCGTTTAGTTGACTTCTTAAAACAGCAATGTAATCAGCTGCATTTAAATGTCTATGCTGCAAATACATCAGCAGTTCATTTTTACCAAAAGCAGGGTTTTAAGATGATCAATCAAGGAATCGATGAGAATACCGGTCAGGCTGAACTCACTATGAGCTGGTTTAAATCTTAATTTTGAAATGATGAGAGCAAATTCATGTCAGCAGTCATCCCCTACAATGAAGATAATTACAGTGACTTCGAATGGTTTGAAGGCTTTGCTGTGATCCGTTTCTATGCTGACTGGTGCAAGCCCTGCGTACAGAATTTTTCAGTTTTTGAGGAACTGGCAACACAATATGCTGGGCATGATCCAGAAATTAAGTTCGGTAAAATCAATGTCGATCAATCACCGATTCTGACCTTACGCTATAACGTCTATGGCCTGCCTACTACTCTTATCTTTAAAAATGGGCAGATCATTCATCGTATTGCGGGTGTGAAAAGCCTGACTGAAATGAAATCTATTTTGTCTCAAGTTCTGAATAAGTCATCCGATTCCGACTGATTCGAATAAGCAATTTCTTATTTAGCAGATTGATCTGACATCTGCACAAACTGCATCAGAAATTTGCGTACCAGCGGCAATACAAGCAGAATCAGTGGAAATGCCACCAGCCATGACAGCCCCCAAGCATGTAACCATAGCGAGATAAACGCATCGCTCCAACCTTTATTCAGCAGCATATTAAAGCAGGAAATCGCGCCACTCATAATGCCAGATAGAATCAGTGGCATCAGCCAATTCAGATGTTTCGGGTGGAATTTTGGGAGATTATTGCTCATAGATGACCTTCTTACTTACTTCTCTTCTTTAAGTTGATTTTGTGCTTTCACGGTTTGCTTCATATCGCACTTTTATAAATGGATGATCTTAGCTGCAGCCTGTTCGATCTGATCGGCGATTTCTTTGATCTGTTCAACACTCATGTTTGTTTGCAGTTTTAAACGTAGAGACGCTTTCAGGCTCTCCATCGCTTGGTTGATATCACTATAACGCTCATCAGTCTGAATACGTCGACGGGTTTCAAAGCGACTCAGGATCAGCTCAATAGCGTCTTTATGAGCTGCGAGATGTTCAATGCCTTGAGAGGAAATGCTGTAGCGTTTACGTTCATCTGTCGTGATTTTTGAGGTGATGAACTGCTGTTCTTCCAGATAATTAATAGTTGGGCAAATCGTACCTGTACTCGGCTTATAGTTTCCGCCTACGAGCGCTGCCACGTCTTTGATAATGTCATAGCTATATTTAGGGTTCTGCGCCACAAAATGCAGTACCAATAGCTTCATCTGCCCTGCTTCAAAGAGGCGTTTACGTGGCTTGGGAGAGTTTTCTCGTTCTTCTGAAATGACAGAATCAGGAATACTTGACATAACAAAGATATATCTTAAATTTAATTAAGATATATCTTATCACCATTAAAATAATTATCAAATCATGTAACATTCAATCATATTTTCTTTTTGAGTTGTTTTTATGGGGAAAATAAGAGACATGCTCCTAACAGGCATGACACAAGCAGAGCGTAAAGAAGTACAACAAGCACTTGGACAATTAAGTGAATTACATAGAAAACTTTCAACCACTTATACACTAGCAGATAATTTAGAACATATTACTGATGGACGTGATGCAGCTGCAAAATTAATTAAAGGTGAAATTGATTTACTGCAGCTAGAAATTCAAATCTTAATTAACAAATTCTAAATCTACCCTCTTTCTGTTGTGCTCCAGATTTGTATTTATACATCCTCGCTTATATACCTCTGTCATATTCAAGCTACTATATTTTCTCATTATAGATGTGATATCAGTGTCTTTTGTTTCCAACATATAATTGATAGCTTCACTGAATCCATAGTTAAAACCTTTCATCCGGCTTTCTTCTTCTTTTCTAATTTCCACTTGCTCTTCTGCGGTTAAATCGCCCTGCTCAAGTTTATTTCTTGATGTAAAACTACGCCCAAACGTTTCATACAAATCTAAATTTGGCTCAGTTATGCCTTTTTTAATTGAAGCGACTGCACCATACCACCCCCAAAAAGCAGCGTCTGAGAAGTCAAAACAATGCGATTCAACATCCCTATTGAGTTCATCTAATACTTGCTGTTTTGTTTTACCACAAGATACCAATACACAGAATATTAGTAAAAATATAACCATTTTCATTTTATTCTCAATTTTTAAACTTATATTTTGTCTTTAATATTTAAATTATCACTTTAGACTCATTCAAAAACCCTATCAACATAATTTTCTTTTAATGCATTGAAAAACCCGCCTTTCAGCGGGTTTTTCTTAAAATCAGCCAGTCTTATAGACGAACCAATTCCACAATTTTCTCAGCCAGTTCTTCAACTGCATCGGCTGTGTAAGTTACATCTGTACCTTCTGCAAGGTCAGTAATCACCACCACACCTGTTTCACGTACAAGTGCAACCTGTACATCAGTCAGACCCGCTTTCGCAATTGCAACTACACCTTGCTGAATCAACAGGCTTTCAAGTGCTTGAGCATTTTCCAGTGCTTTCGCAGTTACAGTGACCGCAGCAGGTTTTTGACCTAAACGTGCAGCACGTGCTTCGGCAGTCACAGGCTCGTTGTGTGCAGTCCATTCCACTGCAGCTTCAACCATACCCGCACCAACAGTCACGTTGCTTAGACGGTCGATGAAGATGAATGAACCTGTGTAACGGCTATCTTGGTAACGGTCGAATACCACTGGCGCATCAAATTCAATCGTTACGTCAGCAATCGCATTCAGATCAAGCTGCTCAACCTGCATTTTTTCCAATGTATTTACATTGGTACGGTAGTTAATTTTCGCAACTTTCGCAGGAATGGTTTGCGTACCAAACTTCACGTTATAAAGTTTGCCAACCACTAATGGCTGATCGTTCATCCAGACCACAGATGCGCGAGCAGAACGTGAAATCAGCGGTTGTTCGCCAGCTTTCACCAACACGTTACCACGTGAAATATCGATCTCATCGTTCAGTGTTAAAGTAACAGCTTGACCCGCAACAGCATGATCCAGATTACCGTCAAAAGTGACAATTTCTTTCACTGTTGATTTCTTGCCAGATGGCAGAGCAATAATTTCATCGCCAACTTTCACTTCACCCAATGCGATGGTGCCGCAGAAACCACGGAAGTCGAGGTTAGGACGGTTAACGTACTGAACTGGGAAACGGAATTCGTCTTTGCTGGTATTACGTGTAATTTCTACAGTTTCCAAAGTCTCCATTAAGGTCTGACCTTGGTACCACGGCGTATTTGGTGATTTGTTTACAACATTATCACCGTTCAATGCAGAAATTGGCGTGAACACAATATTTTCAGGTTTACGATCGCCCAACTGGTTCACGAACTCGTTGTATTCAGCCTGAATTCCATTGAAGCGTGCTTCAGAGAATTCAACCAGGTCCATTTTGTTCACTGCAACCACGATATTACGAATACCTAATAGGCTCGCAATAAATGAGTGACGACGTGTTTGAGTCTGAACACCGTAACGCGCATCGATCAGGATAATTGCAAGATCCGCAGTAGACGCACCAGTTGCCATGTTACGAGTGTACTGTTCGTGCCCTGGGGTGTCGGCAATGATGAACTTACGTTTTTCAGTAGAGAAATAACGGTAAGCTACGTCAATGGTAATACCCTGCTCACGTTCAGCTTGCAGACCATCGACAAGCAGTGCCAAGTCAGGAGCATCACCAGTAGTACCGACTTTTTTAGAGTCACGGGTAACCGCTTGCAGCTGATCTTCATAAATCAGTTTTGAATCATAAAGCAGACGGCCGATCAGGGTTGATTTACCATCATCCACGTTACCGCAAGTCAGGAAACGCAATAAGTCTTTATTTTCGTGCTGTTTCAAATAAGCCAAAATATCTTGGCTAATAAGTTCTGATTGGTGAGACATCGCTCATAGCTCCACAAATACGTTGAAATCGGTTTCTTTTAATCCCTCTAAATCTCCCTTTGTTAAGGGAGACTTTTTTCTCCCCTCTTTGAAAAAGAGGGGCCGGGGGAGATTTCTCTTAGAAGTAACCTTCCTGCTTTTTCTTTTCCATCGAACCTGCTTCGTCATGGTCGATCATACGGCCTTGACGTTCAGATGTGGTCGCTAAAAGCATTTCCTGGATAATTTCCGGTAAAGTTGTTGCAGTTGATTCAACCGCACCTGTTAATGGGTAACAACCTAAAGTACGGAAACGAACCGATTTCATTTGTGGCACTTCGCCTGGATTCAGGCGCATACGCTCATCATCAACCATGATTAGCGTACCATTACGCTCAACGACTGGACGTTCAGCAGCTAAGTACAATGGAACAAGTTTGATATTTTCAAGGTAGATATATTGCCAGATGTCTAGCTCAGTCCAGTTAGACAATGGAAATACACGAATACTTTCGCCTTTGTTCACTTTACCGTTATAAAGATTCCAAAGTTCTGGACGCTGGTTTTTCGGATCCCAACGGTGTTTAGAGTCACGGAATGAATAAACACGTTCTTTGGCACGTGATTTTTCTTCGTCACGACGTGCACCACCGAAAGCAGCATCAAACTGATATTTATCCAGTGCCTGTTTCAGACCTTGGGTTTTCATAATGTCAGTATATTTAGAGCTACCATAGTCGAATGGGTTTACGCCCGCATCACGACCTTCTTTGTTCTGATGCACGATCAGATCAAAGCCATGTTCTTTGGCCATGTTATCACGGAACTTGATCATGTCTTTGAATTTCCAGCCGGTATCTACATGAAGTAGCGGGAATGGAAGTTTTGCAGGATAAAACGCTTTCAGTGCTAAATGCAGCATAACTGCTGAATCTTTACCGATTGAATAAAGCATAACCGGATTTTCAAACTCGGCAGCAACTTCGCGAATGATGTGAATACTCTCAGCTTCAAGCTGTTTAAGATGAGTAAGTCTTTCCTCATTTAATGACATGGACAACCTGCGTATTACACGTGTACTTATTACACTTTATAAAATTTATATTCATTATAGTGATTAACTTTTCATAACGATTGCTTGTTTTGTGATATTCATATATTAAAACGTCATATAAAAATTCACTAATATCAACTATCAGTTTTTATGAATCTGATAGCTTAGCTAAATAAAGACAATTGATTGTTTAGTCAAAGCACTCTGGAAGATTACTTTTAGCAATGAAATGATATATTAATCATCTAAACGGACAGTTCACATCGTGGTGAAAAAAAATTAGAGTAGGATTAGTTCTTCCAATTTATAAACTATGTATGCCTTATAACGAATTTGATTTAGATACTTTAAAATCCCGTCTGGAACAGGCAAAACTTGCCGGTTTTATTTACCAGCACCAGCAACATATTTTGGTTCTTCAGGAACCCTATACTGAAGATGGCAGTCCTTTAAACATTTATATCCAGCATGAATTGACCGCGGATCAGATTGGCATGCAGTTTGGCCTGCGTAAGCTGAACGGTCAATGGGAATACCTGCTCGGTATGACTTATAGCAACCAGCAGGCAGGTTACGAAATAGGTGCCGGCAATCTGAGAAGTGATCAAAAAGCTTTCAATCTGCTTTATGCTTTCTATAACTATCCTAAAGCCTTTTTCTTGGTGGCCCTTCCTTTGTCTGCAAATACTCAGGCATTGGAACAGGCTCTCGACGAACAACTATTTAATCAGCCTGAACTTAAATTTCTGGAGACTGCAGTAAAAACCAATCCAATGGGCGAACAGGTGCAATGGATGAAGAACTATATCCTGCAACAAGCCCTAGAAATGAAAGTCCGTATCCAGACCGCCATCCTTTAATTCTTTTATACATCTACCTAGGGACAGAAAAGCAAATGTACACAATTGCTTTTCTATTCTTGAGATAAAACCTCAGATTCGCCCACCTATAAAATAGTCGACATTTATTTGCAGCTAAGAAAAGCTCATCACATATTGTTAAATTTTGGATTTTATCAAGCTATCCCGATTGGGATTTTTGTTGTTTTTTGCTTACAATTTTATTAATAACTGTTATCTTTAACAGGGTCATAAAATTTCTATAAAACCATAATTAGAGACAGAAACTCATGTGGGAACTGTTCATTCATCCTTCCAACATTGTATTTAGTATCAGTTTAAGCCTGATGCTGATGTTTGCTGCCTTGGAATGTGTCTTGCTGATGCTAGGAGGTGGTTCCCAGAATATGTTCGAACAATTTCTGCCTGAAGAACCGCTTCATCCGGAAGTAGGTATTGATCAGCAGACCGGCCTGTTCAATAAAGTATTCGACTGGCTTTATCTGGGTCGCCTGCCTCTCTTTATCTGGCTCATTATTTTCCTGACCAGTTATGGTCTGAGCGGTTTATTGATCCAAGGCCTGTTCGAACGATTTACCAGTCAGCTTTTAAATGCATGGATTATTTCCCCTGCCTGTTTATTTTTATGCATGCCGATTGTACGTGGGCTGTCCGTGCTTGCTGCCAAAATTCTGCCTCAGGATGAAACCATCGCGATCTATAGCGATGAACTGATCGGACGAACCGCCACGATTATTCTGGGAGATGCCAAAGCTAACTCCCCTGCTCAGGCCAAAGTTCAGGATCAGCATGGTAAGACCCATTATGTGCTGGTCGAACCTGAACGCAATGAAATATTTAATCAAGGTCAGACAGTGGTTTTGACTCAAAAAACTAAAAATGGCTTTCAGGCTATTGAACTTTAATTAAACCAATTTCCTATAAAAATCAAGCTTGCCCAAAGAGACTTTATAACAATGCTAAATTTTGATTTATATAATGTTTTGATTATTGCGGGGATTATATTCGTTGGCCTAGTCACCTTCGGATTAATCATTGCGCGTTTATACCGTCGTTCCAGTAAAGAGATTTCCTTTGTACGTACCGGTTGGGGTGGTGAAAAAGTGATTTTAGGCGGCGGGGCTTTGGTGCTACCGGTGCTACATGAAATCATTCCAGTCAATATGAATACCTTGCGTCTGGAAGTCCGTCGTGCCGATGATCAGGCGCTGATTACCCGTGATCGCATGCGTGTCGATGTCATGGCTGAATTCTATGTACGTGTGAAACCAACGGCTGATTCGATTGCTACGGCAGCACAAACTCTTGGTCAAAAGACCATGTCGCCAAATGAATTAAAGAATCTGGTTGAAGGCAAACACACTACACCAAAAATATGGAATGAAGAACATAAATTATTATTAAATATGTATTTTTTAAAAAAACCATTAAATTCCACATTTACTTGTTAAGTATGGAATGAACCTTAAATGTAAGCGTCCGCTGAATCCCATACCAATTTTAATTCGATTTAGGTTTCCAGCAGTGTGGCAGTAACTCTTCAATCTGGGTCACTTTATGTGTCGGCAGCCTTTTCAGCACATCACTTAAATAGGCATACGGATCCAAGCCATTCAGCTTTGCTGACTGGATTAACGTCATGATGTTTGCCGCTCGCTGACCACTGCGCAGCGAACCTGCAAACAGCCAGTTCTTGCGCCCCAACGCCCAGGGACGTATCTGATTCTCGACCCAATTATTGCAAATAGGTAGATTGCCATCATCCAGATAGCGGCTTAAAGCTGGCCAACGCTTCAGAGTGTAATTGATGGCCTTGGCGGTGGGAGAACTCGATGGCACTGTCA
>NZ_VOZD01000007.1:0-49060 GCF_013419915.1 Acinetobacter sp. YH12043 | reverse complement strand
AACAGCACCTATAGGTTTGTTTGTAGAAGTTGCTATTAAATCATGAGCAATTGCATAAGAGCCTTCAGTTTTGTAAGTATCGAAGTCAATAGCATTAGTGATTGATTTAGTTTTCTCAATAACACTTTCAGATAATTGAGCCAACATCTCGCGCACTTGAGAGTGTTTTTTCGTTTTATCACGAATGTCAGCTGGTGTAGGTAAAGGCATTTTCTCACCCCATAAAAAAACCCAGCGCAGGCTGGGTATGGATTAATACAAATTTGGTTAAACTGCGGTTTCAGGCACTGGTATAAATGGCGCGCCACGGAAACGAGCGAAATTGTTAAAACGGTTTTGACAAGTCTCTAAACGCTTATCACATCCTGGATAAACCTTGATTCGTTGCCCTGCCTGCGGTGCTTCCAACAATGGCAAAGTCAATAACAAAGCACCTGATTCATGCATGCGAATCGTCCGTTTTAGACCGGCATTACCACCGTCCAAGAATTCAATTACACCTTGTGTGAACCATCCCTGTGGCTGATTCACTTGGCATAAAATTCGTGCTGCAGTACTCCCCGTTTCAATGGTTGTCTGCACCATAAAGTTTTGACGCAATAGACCGCATGCCGTGTCAAATAGCGTATTGGTACAGCTTGGCTGATACAGATTTCGTGGCATTTGTACATTCAATTCATCCAGATCTGACGCAACACTAGCTTGGATTGAATTTCTGTCTAAGTCAGGCTCAATGATTCGACCTTCAAACAATTTGATGGTGCCGGCACTGGTGTCCGTTGGTGTATTCATATCCATAAATATGCGTTCTAACTTAAATCGAGCACCATCTAATTGGCCATTATGAAACGCTTGAACAACATTGATGCCGTTCCATTCATTATCATCAATACAATCAATACTGATCGATAAATTATCAACTTCAATACCGAGTGACAGGCTAATTCCTTCACGACTGATAATGGGACCACTCGAACTATATGTTTGACCTGCAACAGTCAAATCAAAGTCATAATTCGTATATCGTAATTCATCACCTTGAACTGTCGTAATGGTGTAGAGATCTGCCATCACGAACTGATCAGCATCAAGTAACGCAATTAGTTTTGCAGAAGCTGCTCTCATACTTTATTTCCCAATGATCCGATCAATGTAACTTCACCTTTCCATAAGCGATAACTGAACAGCGTAAAAGCTTGGCCATCATCAGCAAATCGGCAACGATAATAAAATGTGCCTTTCACTGAAAATTTATGCCCTGCTTTCAATGGCTTTGTTGCTTGAACAATGCCACTTTTGCTGACTGTGATTTTTGTATCATCCCAGAATAATTCATTATCGTTATTGCTCCAGAACTGCTGATTGTCATCTTCATTCCAAAAGGTCGGATCAAGATCCATTGCCACTTGAGATTGTGTATTTCCCAATGGCAACTGACCTTTATACAGCTGAAATAAAGTCTTAGTGCCATCACCATTGAAGATGCATTCATATTCATTGTCCCACGGCATTTTGAACAGGAACGAATCAAAAGCACCGCGACGAGCAATGAAGAAATCCTCAATTGCTTGCAGTTCGCCTTTACGTTCCTGCAGCCCTGGCAAAGTCAGTGAAAACTCATATTTCGGCACAGCTTGATAACTTGCACGAAGTTCACGACCATTCACAGAAGTCATAATCTTGGTATTGAACATCGGCTTTCGCGTCAGGTCATAACCAATTGTTAAGTCTGGAAATAAAACATCAGACATCATTTATCTCCCAAAATTACGTGCATAGCCTTTCATACTTCCAGCAACGTGACGGCTGTGTTTTCTCAAGACACGTTCGACGCTCTTACCATCTAAAGCCTGAATGTTATAAATAGGCTGTTCAACCGGTGGCATATCGTGTGCAGGTTCACGATTGCTTCGACGGATCTCATCAAGCGTACTATCCAATTTAGATGACGTTTGCTCTTTAAGGACACGTTCGCCTTTATCAAGCCACCAGCTCCCCTCTTCAGGTACACGATCAATACCATCATGTGCCATACCTACAGGCTGGAATGAAACAGACCCGATTGCAGCTGCTTGAGCCATTTGCAATGCCACAGCACCCGCTGCCAAGCCTGGTGCAATGAATGGACCGACCACTGGAATCGCTGAAGCCGATGTCATTACTGCGGAGAACGTAGCAGGCGCATTCATCATCACTTGAGCAATCGCCATAGCTTTTTGCACGGCAAACATGGCTTGATAAGCTTTGGAGTTTTCACCAAAGACTTGAGCCATGACACCTGCTGCACCTTGGACATAGCTCATGCCCCATTGCAGTTGCATGTTGGCACGAGAACGGAAGTACTCTTGCTCAATGAACTGCATGCGATTGTGGTGTGCTTCCCAAATCGCTTCGCGTTCTTCAGCTGTATTGGCTAACGCCATTTGAGCGTCAAACAGTTCCTGCGACTGATCTGTACGTGAAAACCGCTGTTGTGACAAAGCATGATCTTCACCCTGCCCTGTCATATCTGAATACGTGCCACCCCATGCAGCCATGGCATCATTCACACGAGATCGTTTTTGCTCTTCAATGTGTGCCAGATCCAATCTGTACCATGCATCCAATGCTTTCTTTTTCTCTTCAAGTTCTGCTTTATGCAGTCCTTTCGTAGACTCAAGACGTAACTTATCAATATCTAGCTGTTTTCTTAACTTTTCCTCTTCAGCTAAATGGTGCTCAGTAACTTCAAATTCCAATTCAGCAACAAATAGTTTTTGCTTAGCACTTGATAAGTCACGGGCATCTTTGATCATCCGCGTCTTAGCATCACTTTTGAGATATTGAGCATCATTGATACGTTTAATTTCTTTTTCGAGATCCATATTAATACGGTTAATTTCATCACCGTATTCATAGATCAATCGTTGTGCTTCTTCAATTTCACGGTTTTTTTCGCGTTGAGCTTTCGCACCATTTGATGTTGCTTTTGCTAATTTAGATGCTGATTTTTCTGCCTTGTCCTGCTTCTCAACTAATGTGCCTAAACCAGCATTCACACCGCTCGTTGTTTTCTCAACACTACGCAAGGCTGCCATTTGTTTGGCTGTGGTTGAAGCTGTGTTATTACTAATCTGATCAAGTTTGGCAGCTGCTGATTGCATGGTTGCATCTAAATCAGCAACCATCGCATCTTGAATAGATTGCGTTTGGCTAATATTACCCGTAAGAATCGCTTGACCAGTCGCTAGTAAACCACCAACAACTTTACCAACCAATTGAACGGCTGTAGCAGCACCAATCGCAACTTTGGCGACAAATCGCAGACCATCGGCAATGCCATTAGCAACATCAGTAAACTGCAAGCCTTGCTCAGATCCGCTGAAGAACGCCTGTGCAATATCGACAAATGCAGGAATTACAGCCTGCATCAGCTGATTTTTAGCACCTTGTAACTGTAAATCGAGCAAATACATTTGCTCTTTTAATATCTTCGCCTGGGCAATGGTTTCATCGTTCATCACGATGCCGGCACGTTCCGCAGCATCGGAATAAAGCTGCATGCCCTCCCCGCCATTGATCAACAATGGAATGAGGTCTGTCATATCTGAAGCCATCGACTCCAGATAGAATGACATCTGTTGTTGTGTCACCCCCGCTTCTTCGAGTTTATCGACATAGAGCTGGAGTGCTTCAGGACCTGAAAGCTTCTGCATTTTCAGAATTAGCTTTTCGGCTGCTGCTGCAGATCCTTCCGTTTTAACAGCGATTTGTTCAAAGAAATCAACCCCACCACCAGCACCGATAGTCGTTAATTCACCCAGCTTTTCGTTGAAGTCCTTCATCATGTCGCTGAGTTTTTCTTGCTCAATGCCATAAGCCTGAGCACCCACCGCCATTTTTTGGAAATCTTGAGTTGTGGTATTAGCACGCAGCGCAAATTTTTCGAGCTCAACAGCTTGATTTGCTGTTTCCCAAGCCATCGCTGATAATGCAATTGCTGCTGAAGCTGCACCCGCAGCAACTGCGGTACCCATGACTTTTGCACTGGATTTAATTTTGTCAAAGGTTGATACAGAGGTATCTTGAGCATCTTTCATTTTTTGCTCAAAATTCGCTGTATTTGCATCCAGCAGAATTTGAATCCGACTTAAAATATCACCTGACATAAATTTCACCCATAAAAAAAACCCCGCTAGAAGCGAGGTTTTCTTTAATTAAAAAATTACCAGTTACATAACTCTCTTATAGGTTTTAGCCTAGTTTCGAGTTCAGTTATGTCAAATTCTAAAACTTGTTCACCAGTTCTATGTGCTTGGTACGAAATTAATAATTTCTGATGACCAATCATTTTCTTTAAATTTCGGACGGGATCTGAAACAAAATAAACTCTCAAATTACCTTGAGCTGTGTCTAAAGTGACATTAAATGGCTTTTCATCATCTAATCTAAATTTTGTAGTTCTTCTTAAAGCATTACCGTATTCAGGACTCAACGGTTGCTTAAAATCAACCAAAACTTCGGTTGAATCATCCTGACACCTAAATGTCATTATTGGTTCTTGCAAAGTAGACCAATCGTTTCCTTTCATTAAAACGTTATTAGCAACAACTGAAACATAAACTCGCTTCTTATCTGTCATTGGGTCTGTTTCAGTTTCAACAAACCATTTTTGCCTAACAGTGCTATTTTCATTTTCGTCTGAAGCTTTTTCATCACCGCCTGATAGCAACGAACCAAATATAACGAGCAGAACTAACCCTGCAAGTATCAAAGCCAACTTAGATGTTTTCTTTGGTTGCTTGGCACCGCACTGTGGACAAGTTGGTGCTTTATCACTTACTGGTGAACCGCATTCTTTACAAGGTTTAATCGCCATTCTAACCCCCTATATTTATAAGAGGTTAGAATATAAACAATTATGAACTTTTGCCAGCAGATACAACTGCAAAATGTGAATAATGACCAACAAATGAACGATCTTCGATACTGACTTGCAAACGTTCATCATCAATCAATTTATCTACGACATATTGTTCATCATCTGGTACCCGAAATTTGTGACGGGCAAACAGGTCAGGAATATAAACATCATCCCCGACCTTAAAATTATGCTTTTGACTTGGCACTTAATGCTCCAAACAATGCTTTGATGTTACGCATGACTTGCTCTTGATCAGGTTCAGGCTCTGCTTTATTGCGATTAAACACAGTGAAATCCCGTAATGTCAGTTCATTTTTCACTTGTAAATCTGCAAGTGTTTTACAGACATTGGCAAATAATGCATCTTCACGTAGAACACCAATTGGCTCGAATACTGAAAATGCTTTCCAGTACTCGAATTCCTCAGCACTCATACTGCTCATCAACTCGTTTACGGTCCGACCCAACCGCAGTGCGAGCTGAAACATAAACATTAGTTCTGGTCGTTCGCGGAGTTTTTTAGTTCTTGCGGTTCCACTTCTTTATTGGCCTGCTGTGCAATCATTTCAGGCGTTACACCAATCGCTTGCAGTGCCACTTTGATCAATGGATCTGTTACGTACGTTGGCAGGTTATTGATATCGTCCAACGATAATTTTTTGAAAATATGTTCTTCTGTTTCGGGGTCAAATACAGTTGTTTGCAGTAAAAGTGCATTGCCTTCCGAGTCTTCTAGACTTTTACGCTCATTAAAATATTCAGCACGTTGCTTCATAGTTAATGAAGTTAGTACACCAACATTTCCCACATCTTTAATTTCAACAATTTGAGATTGTTTTTTACCAACTGTTGCCAAGAATGCATTTGCTAAATTAGACATGATTGCCTCTCATTTTTTTAAATAGATAGAATGAAAAAACCCCGTCGAAACGGGGTCTTTATAGAATGTTTTTGGCTTATGGACCTGCAGGCACATCCAGTACTGAAACACCATCTTCAAGGTGATCCACTGCATCAGAAATCGCAATTGACATATTCACACGGTTCTTTTTCGACGCTTCACGCGATGGTGCAAATTTAGTAATTGAAGCGCAGAAGGTATAAGCTGTTTTCGCTTCATCAGGCAATTCAATTTCCCACTCAAGACAGCTACCTTTGATAAATTCACGTTCAAGTTTCACCTGTTGATCGTTGTTCGTACGCTGCAGCATCACAAAATCTAAACTGCCGTAATCAATCACACCTGCTGCCAATTTCTGAGCAAACTTAGATAATACTGACGTTACATCATCTGTCGAACGTTCGCCACTTGGTAACGGAAAATCTAAGATGTCACCAACTTCAGTCTTATCAGTGAAACCACCACCTTTAACACTTAATTTAATTCCTTGGGAATCTACTGTTCCCGCTGCGCAATCAGTCATAGTGTCTCCTAACAACTGTTATCAGATTGAGTCATGTAAAAATCGATTTGCTGACAGTGCAGCAAGGTTTCAGTGTCATGTGATCCACGCTCACCAATTGGCGTGCAGTCACAGTACGGATTCTGCTTTGAAAATAATTTTTTAATCTGATTGGCACGCTGTGATGCTTTCAATTTTTCATGGTGATAGACATTCACTTGCATGCGGACATAATCAATGCCCATCCAACCTGTTACATCGTTTTGCGGTACCGTGCTGATGTCCTGAAAAGTAACATAGCCATCTGTCAGGTCTTCACCTGCAGCAATCGGTGCAGGTCCACACTTAAATCCAGCACCACTCAGCAGTGCATTACAAATTTCAATCGCCAGCATCTGCATTCACCTGCTGTTTTTTAATAATGGCTTTAATACGTCTTGCATAACTGGTTTTAAATCGTTCGACGACACGTTCTTTTTGATGATCAAAGTTATTACGCAAGAATGGGTCTGCTGCCATGTGTGGTGTCCCGTTCTCAATGAATCGCCAATAAAAGGCTTTATTGGTGACATAGATGCCAACACCGACACTTTTCGGCAATTTAATCCGCTTAAATTTGATTGATTCCTGAAGCGTACCTGGTTGAACCAATCGTCTTGAATTTTGCGGATTGCCACGCCTACGTGCTCTGGCAGATCCACGGGAATACCGGTAATACGCTTCCTCTGCCCGTGGTGCATCTGCGACCACATCGGCATGTAATTCCTTTAAAGCGAATCGGCAAACGGATTGCGTCACACTCGTCTGCTTCGCTAGATTGACTAGACCTTCCAACTTTTCAGTCAGATCGTCTAAGCCTTCAACTTCCACAGACGAATTAATCATATTTTCCCTACCGTACACATAATTCGATGCTTAGCACGACTGACAGGCAAAATACCCGTAATCGCATAAATGTTTTGGCTGTCTGCATCACGCAGTTGATGTTCAGGCAACAAATCTGGAAAGTCGGCAGGTCGGTAATTGATTTGAACGACTAAAGCCGATCCCATTGCACCAGATGATGAAAATGCCGAAGTACTGACAGGCACTTCACCACCGTAAAATTCACCAATCTTGTTCCACACCCACTTTTTTTGACCTGCACTGTCTTTTTCTTCAGTACGTTGCAGTACTTCGTATAAATGGTCTAAATCACCTGATTGCATGATTAACGTTTCCCCTTATCACTAAGCAACGTCATCAAGCCATTTAGCTTTGGAACGTTCACGTCAATATTGATTGGCTTCTGAAAAAGTACGATGGCTCTGTAGCGCCACTTCGATTTTTCATCAATTACTACGCATATCTGCCGAATTTCTAGATCATTCTTTGATGCATACTTATTGACTGTGTTCTCTACAACTGAAGCATCAGAACATCCAAACTCTTTAATAAATGTTCCCATCTCATACCCCCATTTTTCGGTATGGCAGCATGTACATTTCAACTGCTTGGTTGACGTATAAATTGACTTCAGTTTGAGCTGCTCGGTTCTCGTACATATCTGTGATGATCAACAAGGCAGCAATGGTCAAATCTTCATGCAATTCACCATTGACCGTCACTTCTTCAAGTGGTCGATCTAAGAAGTTTTGAATATGTTTGAGAGCTGCTTTTGTGAGTAATCCGATGTAATCATCATCACGGTCATGTAGAACACGTAACTGTTTTTTGACAATGTTGGGGTCAATTAAATTACTCATAAAAATAGCCTTTTTGCGACACGAAAAGAGTTAAAAAAAGCAGCCCCAAAGGACTGCTTTTCATTGTTTATCGAATTAAGGACCGACAGGAGGCACAGGTAAGTCACCTGCAACACATGCATCAGGAATTTGAACGCCACAACATGCACGCATTTCTGCACGCAAGGTACCTAAGTTTTTACGGAAGTTGTCTTTATCTTCAGTTGATAGCTCAACTGCGACATCTTCACGAATAAATCCCGCAATACCTAAAGAAATATTACCAACCCAATATTTACCCAATGTCATTGCTGCTGAAAGCACCACTGGTAAGCCCCAAAGAACAGGCTGAACTGCTGCACCAGGTGAACCAAAAATGTAATGACCATCATCACCTTTTAAACGTTCGATTTTGCCCCAATCTTCAGGATTCAAAATCACCGCTTCAGGCAATAAGCCAGTTGAACCTGCTTTATATTTTGCGCGGCTAATCACATCAACAGCTGTATCATCTGCTTCCGCAGTCACAGTTTCATGGTTGCCAACTTCAAGTAAACCACTGAATGATTTAGCAGTACCACCTGAAACTCCATCACCAGCAACGATATAGGCTTCAAGTTTAAGGCGTACACCATACGCCAAACGACCTTCAATATATGATGCCAATGTCGGCATATCTGCCATCGTTTGCAACGAAATATTGATCCAATGCGCCACGGTACCCGCTTTAAGATCTACAACTTCAAAAGTTAAGTTAGATTCTTTCTTTTCAGTACCTTCAGGTGCAAGTTCTGCCATGATTTCATAAGCAGATTCTTGTAGTAATGGCACCAATTCAGCTGTAATTGGTGTGAAGCTAATCCAGTCCAAAATGGTCAATGGACGTTCCACAGTACGACTCAAATCATTTTGAGCCAACGATGCTGTCGCACCCATTCCTGCCAATGTCACGATGTTACGTGCCTGAACGCCATCCAAACCAAATTTACCGCGAGCACGACAAATGGCATTGGCTTGATCTGCGACTTCTTTATTTCGAATCAGCAACGATGCAACGGTGTCAGGATCCGCACCACGATGTTGAACACCATCAACCAATTTTTGTTGCAGTTCTTCGATTTCACTTGCCAATTTTTTGTTTTCTTTGGCGCGTGTTTCAAGTTCTTCTTGAAGATCTTCTGGCACACCTTCCAAACGCTGTAAAGCATCGTTATAACGTGTGATCAATTTATCCAAATTGGCCATACGTGTCTGAAGGTCAGCACATGCTTGGTTGTAGTCTTCAGCCGTCTGACGATCACGGGCATTCAAGCCCATAAATGGAGAAAGTGGCTGAGCTGATTGAGTTGCCATTGCGCCCATTGCTAAAGCAACTGCAGTTTTTGAAAGTGCTTTCATATTTTTTTCCATGCATAGAAAATGAAAAACCCGCTGTAAGCGGGTCAGGATTTAAAACGAAAATTAAACGGTTATTTGATCCAAGAATGCCAAAGGATCTTTTTTCGGTTCAGTTTTTGGTGGTGGATTTTCTTTTGGCTTATGCACATCGGTTAAACGTGCAATCAGTTTTTTTGAGTAATCCCCAGCTAAGCCCAGCGAACGCAAAAGTTCTTCAGCATCATCTTCTGATTCAATCGCTTCAATGGTCTGATCATTGATCACACGCGCAGAATCATCTGATGGCTCATCAACAACACTGATTTCATAAATGTCAGCTCGACGAATCTCAATATGAGTGCCTTTATCGTCATAATCCAAATCACCGATTGGGAAAAATGCAATTGAGAATCCATCTACCGTGCCATGTTGGACCATGGCAGTCACATCACTGGCAATGGCTAAGCGTGGTGTAAATTCAAGTTCAACATAAAGACCGACTTCATCTTCTTTAAGAACTGTATATTTACCAATACGCATGGCTAGCTGTGCATCGACATACCAAAGACGCCAACCATGGTTGTAATAAGCATGAATTTTCTTGGTTCCTGCTGCAAATGCAGCACAGACTTCAGCAAATGCACCACGAATGAATTTTTCACCGTGATAATTGATTGAATCCCATTTCACCGCATAACCGCTGATCTTCACGATGCCAGTTTTTTCGTCCTTGTTGATAAATCGTAAGTTATCCGCAACAACAGGCATTCGACGGCATTGCACTTTTGGCATGTTTGGCGAAAACTTATTCCGCACATGCAGTTTATTTTTCATCAGCTTTCGCTCCATAAGTACCTTTTTTCATACGTTCAGCAGTGGTCATATTCACTGGAACCAATAAGAAATCACCATTTGCATCGGGTGCATCACCCTCTTCACGACGGATCTCGTTAGGCGATGCCTGACCGCTAAGAATTCGATCTTTATTCGAGGCAATTCGTTGCAGATAAGACGCTCTCAACAAATCTTTGGTCTTGAACTCAAATTCGTAATCATCCCAATCTTCACGCGGAAGCAAATGAATACGGATACTTTCTTCGATACGTTCCAAATATGGGCGTAAACCAAATTTGTAAAATCCATCGATAATTTGCTCAATACCACTACCCCATGCGGTTGCACCTTCAGTCAAATACACCAGAATTGGTGGCACACCAAAGTATCGGCAAGCTTCTTCAACTGACATTTTTCGAATTTGAATTAATTCTAGATCCGCTGGTGTTAGACTGATTTTCTCAAATCGCATATCACCTTCGAGTACAGGCATTGATCCATCATCACCATTTACGAGAATATCCATCTCATCACGAATTTCGTTTCTTTGCTCTTTTTTCAACCACTTTGGTGTCAAAATCGCGCCTGTTGGCTTAGCACCATTGGACATCAGACGAGTAGTTTTCTCATTACCAGCTAGACCCACACCAATGGACTGAGCTCCATAAGCAATGGGTGACATTCCCATCAATCCCGTGCCAAAAAGTTTGACATGCCAAATATCCTTTTCAGAATATTCGACTTTCTGACCATTGATTTGACACTGATAAATCGGATTGCCTTTATCGTCTAACTTCAGATCTACTGATCCAGAGTTAATAATTTGAATACTGGTGAGCTTTTTTCCGATGTAATCACGCTTGCCAAAGCTATTGCCTGCGACAAGGTTCAGCATCAGCTGTTCAAAAAACTCAACACGGGTCTGATAACGGTTCGGCTTGTTGTTCAGCAATCGAATCAAGTCATGATCTTTAATTTGTGTTCGCGTTCCATCCTTATTGATCTTGAACATTTGCAGAGGCAACGTGGCCACTGACTCAACAAGAATCTTAACGCAAGCAAAAACAGCACTGAGCGTCATCGCACTATCAAAGTTGACAGGCTTAGCCGTTCTCAAAGTAGAAAGGGGACGATCATGTAATGTCGCCCCCCTTTTGTCTTGCTTTGGTCCCGTTCCGCGAACCTTCAGCTTATCGCGATTTGTTTTATCACGAATTTTCACTTTATCGCGCTTTTTACTCATCGCTTCGCTACCTTAATCATGTCATTCAACCAGTCATCAATGTTTCCATCTTCTTCACCTGGTACCAAGTCGAAAACGTCCAATTTATCCCAAAGCATTGCCCGTGTAGCACCAATAATGGCAGCCACACCAGCATCAATTTTTCGTGCCTTGTCAGGCTTACGTGGGAAAATGTTGCTGTTGTTGTCTTCTTTAACTTCAATATTGCACATACACCAATGCAGCACGGGATTGCCATCATGATGAAGCCTTCCATCACGGATCAACTCTTCCATCCAACGCATGCCGATACTCAACGGATTGACCTTTTGAGGAACTTCAATTGCTTCTAAACCATCGGCAATCAAATCCTGCCCGAATTGCGCTGCATTCCATGGGTCAAAACCAATTTCATACATATTGGCTTGCAAATGACTTTCGATCACATCTTTATAAATCTGTGAAAAGTCAGTGACGTTCCCTGGCGTTTCAATCAGATGACCGCTTTCGACCCAATCCAAATATTCATCTGGACGTTTCTGACCGTCCATTGCACGTCTTTGATTTACCACGTTGGAGTTGATGTACTGATGCGCAAAAATATACCAATGCACACGCCCATCAATCAGTTTAGGGAACCATTTCACATAACCTGCCAAGTCCATTTTGCTTGCCAAGTCTAAGCCACCAAAAGAAATACATCCTTTAAAATCATCTTCAGTGACGCTCGGATCTGCAATCAACTCCCATTCACTCGAAGCAATCCAACTGTCTGCCCCTTGCACCCATTCATTCAAACTTTTCTGTCTAAATCGGCTTTCTTCAGCAGCGGTTTTGATCTTCTTGTATTTGCCTTGCAAGTAATTTGTGTCAAACGCTACGCCCATACTCGGATTGGCTTTTGGCCAAACCGCAGGATTTCGCCAATCATCACCCTTATCGATGGTAAAAATGATGCCGAAATAACGCTCTAAATTATCTTTACCATACAAAATATCGACAACTTTGCAGCGCTCACGCCAACAGACCCCGATTTTATTACTGCCTGCTGTGGTAATACCCAAAACTAAAGGCTCACGACGAGCAATGACACCATCTGCCATGATGTCGTAAGTTTCAGAATCTTTATGCGCATGAATTTCGTCAAGAATGGCACAATGGACGTTTTTACCGTCCTTACTGCCTTCTTTGTCTGTCGCAATCGGACGGAAAATACTGTTGTCGTTGCCAGTGGTCGAACGGATCTCATACTGAGTCGTTTCAATACCAAATATTGCTCTTAATTCAGCATTCAGCAGTACCATCTGTTTGGCATCCTGCCACACAATTTTTGCTTGGTCATAATTGGCAGCTGCTGCATAAACTTCAGCACCCGCTTCACCATCACCGCATAACATGTACAAACCAATGGCAGCAGCAAGGGTAGATTTGCCGTTTTTCTTAGAAATTTCGACATAAGCATCAGTAAAACGTCTGATACCGTCCTCATCTTCCCAGCCGAAAATGTTGCCAACAACAAAAACTTGCCATGGATCTAAGATGAAATGCTTACGTGCTAAAGCACCTTTCCAGTGATGCAAGTTTTCAATGAACGAGCACACATGATTCATGCGCTCTTCACTGAATGAATATGGAAAATCGTGGTCGTTTTCTTGGCGTTTTAAATCATTTAGAAAACGTTTTACTGCTAATTTTTCAAACTTTCCCGCAATTCGTACACCTGTTTGCACGTCTTTGCAGTACTGGTGCATGATTTCTAAATAATTTCTTTCGCTCATGATCGTCTACGCACTGTAAATGCACTCTCTGGTTTAGTTGGTTCAGGCGTTTCAAACCCAAGACCCAATTGCTGACTCTTATCCGTCTGAGCACCACGCATACCACTTCGAGAAGCTGGAGTCAGACCAAATTCTTTGGACAGTCGCAAAATGTCATCATGCAGTCTGTTCCGTAATGTGAACCACACTGACTGGACCTTAAATTTATTTGGTGTCTCATCCACGAAGTCATCGACGGTCTGTAACTTGGCCAAGACAGCTTCATAGTCAGAAATATTTCGGCAGAGCAATGTAAACGCGGCTCCATCCACCTCACTAAGCAGACCAACTTCAACAAGTTTTGGTCCTAACTCTTCCCAAACTGCATTTGCAACTTTGGTCAAGCCTTCAGGCTTAGGCGGGATTTTTGCCTTTACTGCAACTTTCGGTTGCAGTAGTTCAGATCCAGCTTGGAATGTGAAATCTTTATCAGTCATAAATCACCTCTGATACCCCCCTCCCTTTCGATTTTTTCTCACGGAGAGAAAATTTCATGGGGGGGCGGTCTTTATCGGGAGGTCGGTTTTGACTTTTGACCCCATATCCCCTTAATTAATTTGAAATCGGTGCAAGGCTTTCCTTGCTGTCAATGTTTTCAGTTCAGCATCTGAACGCACCGCTCTGTGCTCACGATAAACAAAGCCACTGGTCCGCATCCTGAAAGGGATACCCCTAAAGAGTATCGGTTGGCTCAGTCAGTATTATTGGGTTTAGCTTTGGCCGTCTTTCCGAGCTGTCAACATTGAGACTAGCTAACGTGTGCAGTCTCAGTATGTCTTTTGAAATGAATGAAGTGCAGCTGCTGTATCTTCATGCCATTGGATACTTCGAGAATCTTTTCATTGAGCACATCGAGTACTTCCCATTGATCCTGATCAGTACAACCAAGTCGGCTGAGGATCACATCATTTGCAATGGTCACTGTGTCACCAACTTTGAAAGGATTCATTCGATCAGGATCTATCACAGGCTTATTCACTACTGGAATCCAAGCACCGCGATCTTCTGATGCAGTCTTGATGTTATGGTGTGTTTCACATAACGGTTGCCAGTTTGATTTGTTCCAGAACAGATCCTTATCACCCTTGTGTGGAATGATGTGATCGACCACCGTTGCAGGCATCACGTAACCCTTGCGACGACACTCAACACACAGCGGATGTTCCAACAAGAATTGATCACGATGTTTTTTCCACTCGGCATCATAGCCACGCTGATGTGCAGTCCCGCGATCACGATCACGTTGCTTCACTCGGCTCTGATGTTTGTCGCAATATCCTTTGTTCGATGCAAAGTCTTTACAGCCCGATGATAGACATGGACGCTTAGCTTTCTGTGGTGCTTTGTTCATGTTTCACCGGAGTAACTTTGATGGAACGTTTAATAATTAATTCACGCAGTTTCTGTGTTGCTTTCAGTTGAATGATCTTGTCCACTGCATGAAGCGCTGTGAGCAATACCATTCGACGTTTAGGCATCTGAACTGAGATGCGAACGATCATCTGATTGTTTGCCATGCGGTCATCCTTAAAAAAAAGACTGTATGCCCTGCCCCGCGCCTGACATACAGCCATAAAAAAAGAGCCTCTGGGGAGAGACTCTTAAGAACTTACAGCGCTTTAAATACAGTTTTGCATTGTGGGAAAAATTAACCCAAGTTTGCTTTTGTGTCAATATCTAATTTCACTTAGATTTATTTAGCTGAAAAAATATCTTTTCTTCACTTAACTTATATTCATCCTGAAAGTCTTCAAGGATTGCATCAATATGTTTAGCGAGATGCTTTCGCACAGTTGAATCACTAAAACCCGAAAGAACCTCACGATTTCGCTCAGTCGGCTTGTAGTTGGCTGGAACTTTACAAAACTCAATAAGCGCAACACGAATAACCGCCAAGTGATACCTATTCGCCAAGCCTGCATTCATAAGCCGAGTATCATACTTACCCAAAAGTACCGTAGCAAACTTTTCAATATTCTCGATTGAGTTCGCACCTAGACACTTTAAACGGACTAAATTGTCTTGAAGTAACGATAATCGAGCATAACTCATTGCCACACATACATCCTGCGCTGTGATTGAACCATGACTACCACCACCAATTGCATCAAAATTCGTTGTTTTAGGATTTAACAATCGCAAATATTGTTCCATTATTCACATTCCTTGTTGATTGTTACGGGTACAGGTCGATTTGTTACGGGTAAATGCTGATTTGTTACGTGTAGAAAAATTAAAAATGTAATAAAAACAATAGTTGTTACAGGTGTTACGGGTGTTACGGGCTGTTTTCTCGCACGTAAGAAAAATATTCTTAGCTTTAGAAATAAGAATTAGCAGATTGAATAATTTTTTTTTCACGCGTGCGCGCGCGCATAAGCCCGTAACAGGTGTAACAAGGTCGCTGAAAGTGAGATGGTGTAAGGCTTTGACAGTGTTACGGGGTATTGATTTAACCCGTAACAGACCCGTAACACCCGTAACAATTATTGATATTTTATAGTGTGTTAGGGACATCATGATCTCCTTTTAACTTAGCACGAAATTCTTTCACTTGTCCACTCAGCCAATCTGCTCTTTTTACGCCTTCAGGTGGATTGGCAGTAAAGACCATGCGCCTTTGCACCTCTTTGCGTCTTTCCTGATAACCAGCTCCAGTGACAACATCCTCATAGATCCGTCCATGCCCTTTGGCCACGACACGCTCAGATGCAATCAAGTTTAAGAACTTGTTAGATGGAATCGCTTTTTCTCCATTCTTATGGCACCACTGACGATAAGCCATGTACAAATCATCTGAGAGACAACAAACAAATGGATGCTCTAATAATCCTACACGCCAATCATCTAAGAATAATTTCCAGCCTGGTAAACCGAACTGAATGATTTTCTGTTTGGCCTTGGTCATTGGTGGCTCAGTGTATGGGGTGAAGTCCGTCAGATCCATCGACAACAAGTAGGTATAGAAAGCACTGATTGCTTTACTGTCAGGTTCAAGACAGTTTTCAATCAATCCTTTTAGGTCATCACCTAATTTTTGATTTGGTTCGAGTACCAAGAATCGACGGTCACGTTCTTCAATAGCCAATGGCTGTACTTCATTGGATAAGAACACACAGTTGATGTGGTTATTCTGCGAATAGCCTGACATAAACTTTTTCTCGATACGGATCTTTTCACCCGTGATCATGTGTTTGATCAGACCCATCATGCCGAACTTAGACTTATTGTTAAATATTTCTTCAAATAGGCAGTACAGCTTACGTTCAGCCCAATCTGTATAAATGGATTCAAGACCATTTTGACCCAATGTGACAGAGTACTTTTCACCATAAATCCGTGTCATGATCTTCTCAAAGAATAGGGATTTACCCGAACCTTGCACGGCACTGCACAGCAAAACAGATGTATTCATTTTTGCACCTGGATGTTGCAGAGGATAAGCTAGCCATTTCATCAGCCATTCATAAGCAGCCGTTTCACGACCACATAAAAATTTGACCAAGTTAATAATTGGTATGCACAGCTCCAACGCATCGGAAGTTTGAACAATCTGATTTTTATCATCCAGCATCGGTGAAATGTCCATGCCGTCATAGGTATTGATCTGACCTTCACTGATATGCATGCTTGGGACAAAAACTAGGTCTTCATGCCAAATCATGCGTTTTTCTCTAGACTTTGCCCATACATCATAAGCACCTGCCCAGTTTTCTTTCATAACATCCGTGCCGACAAGCTCACGACGAAATGTATCCCAACATGCTTTTTTGCCTTCAAGCATAATGAATCGTTCGATCATCTCTTTTGCTTTGAGATGACCTTCATCCGTTGCACGCCCAGCTGCATCATCTGATGAAATGGTTTTACGTTTTGGATGTGAATTCCACTGATCAAAGACTTTCTTGCCACCTAACATGGTCTGAAATGCGGTTTTTTTCCAAATCTTTTTGCCGTAATCATCCCAAACGTTGGTTTCACCTTCGATTAAGCAGAAACGGGCAATCCATTTTTCCATTTGATTTTCAGGTGAAGGCACAGATTGAGCAGTATTTTCCTGCGAAATACCCGCGCCCCCACTTTGTTCAACAACATCGATTTGTTCAAAATCGGGATCTTGCCCCAAAAAATTGTTGGTTGCATTACTTGGGGGTGCGGGGGAAATCTGAATAGAAGAAATAGCTGAACGGATCTGCTTTCCGACTTCGTCGAGTCCGCAATTGACATGCAGATCGTTGAAGTCTGTATAGACCTTAGAATTCATGCAACTGACTCCTTAATTTTGGTGAAATCAGGCAGTACAATGATGCCACCTGTTATGGCTTGTGCTTCTTGGGCGTACTTCAAGCCTGTATCTTCTTTGGCACTGTCATCATCCGCGTAATGTATGAATAACGCATTGGGATGCTTAGCTTTAAGTACTGACGCTACTTTCGGTAAATTATTCGCTACGAATGCAAGTGCTACTGGAATACCAGAAGCCATAAAAGTAGACATTCCCGTTGCATAACCTTCCGCCAAACCAATGTAATACGGGTTGTATTGATCTGGCTGAACTTCTCCAATCATGAAGCCCAAACCGCCCATGCGGCCACCGCCGGTTTCCCATTCACCAGAATCATTGGTATCACCTTTAATGAAATATTTTGTGCCATCAGGCTCAATGGTCTGCAAATTCCACATTTTATTGTCTTTAAAATCGATAGCAGGGATTAACAGGTTGCCGTTATGGTCAATCTTAATTTTTGGGTCTTTATCTACTTGTTTGTCTTTCAAATACTGACTGAAATCTCCCAAATATGCATTGCGAAAAATACCTTCAGCTTTACGTGCAATTTGCTCCTGACGCTTGCGTTCACGCTCACGTTGTTCTTTATCACGTAACTCTTTTTCTTTACGCCATTTTTCACGGTCTGCATCTGTGATATTTGACGTTGCATCAAGTCCGACAATGGCTGCAACTTCTGCAATCGTGTCTGGAAACGATAAATGTGTGCATTTTTGGATAAGACTGAAGCCGTCACCCGCGCCACAATGCTGACAGATATAATCACCATTGCCATTTTTGTCGTCATAACGAAAGCGATCACGTCCACCACATGCTGGACATGGTGTTTTTTTCTTAAATCGCACATCGATATTGAATCTCGGAAAAATCGTATCAGCCCAAAGACCTTGCGCTTTGGCTTTTACATCATCCAATTGAAATCTAGATTTCACCATCACACTACCTGCTCATGCTGTTGTTCAACCATAGCCAATAGTGTTAGTGCCACTCTAATAAGATCCATGACATCTTTTTGAATAATGGCTAATTCATCTTTACTAACCACCCCATCACCAATTGCAGTTGCAATTGACTGTGACAAATCACCTTGTTCACGTGCTAACTTTCCGATTTTCATCACAAAATCAGCTATATTTAGATTTTCATGTTTTGGCAATTCAAACCAAGCAGCATTGCCATGAATAGCACAAATGCTATCCATAATTCGGGCATCTTGAGTTTCCGACAAAACCGCTTCTAAATGATAAATATTAGCTTTATGCGTAGGTGTCGTTGGATTTAACGAACTGCGAAATGTATTGATATTAAAACCATTCTTTTCAGCAATAATTGCCATGATTGAATCATCATTTTGGCGATACACTGCTGCTTTCAATGCCATAGACAATGACAGTACTGTACGTTCTAAACGCTGAGTGCTTGTAAGTTGCATGTTTAAAATTTCCCAATTCATTCATTTTTTTAGTTATTTGCATGAGCTACATTTTGCTTAGACTTAAGCAAACGTTTTGGAGTGCGACCAGCGGCTAATTCTCTGACTTCATACTCGCGATATTCTGGAATATCCTCCCCGTCACGCCATTGCGCTATAGCGGCGGTCGTTAATTCAAGCTTATCTGCTAACTGAATCAATTTTTTAAAGCCCAATAATTCCATTGCTTCTTTACGAGTCATGTTAATACCAAAATCTAAGTTGACTTAGATTTAATTAGACACAACTTATCTTTGATAGTCAATAGCTAAGATAGCTTAGATATTTATCTCGGAATTTTTTTATGGAAACCATCGGCTCTCGAATCAAAAAACTTAGAAAAGAGAAAAAGCTAACCCAAGGAAAACTAGGAGATTTAGTAGGCGTATCGGATGTAACTATTGGATTTTGGGAAAAAGACGTTAATGAACCCAAATATGAAAACCTTGAAACGTTATCCAAAATGCTTGATACATCCATTGAATATTTAAAATATGGACAACATGAAGCAAGTGAATCCGTTAGAGATTTCAGACCTATCTCAAGAATGCTACCTGTTTTAGATTACGTTCAAGCAGGAAATTGGACTAATGTTCGATCATTAGAGCCACATGAAATTGAAAAATGGCTACCTGCACCACCAAATGCAGGGAAAAATAGTTTTTATATGATCGTACAGGGTACTAGCAATGCACCTCACTTCAAAGATGGCGATTATATTTGCATAGATCCAGATATTGACCTAACTTCAATACAAACTGGCGAAATGGTAGTAGTTCGCTGCGATGATGAAGCTACTTTCAAAGCATTGGTTAGAGAGCCTAATCGTATGTATTTACAGGCATTAAATCCTAATTTTCAACCTAACATCATTCCCCTTAAAGAAAATTGCATTTACAAAGGCAAATATATTGGAAAATTTGAACCATCTAAAAAATTCTTATAATTCAATTTTATAAAAAATATTTCTAAGATAGCTTAGAAATTTAATTGACACAAAACCTAAGTTGGCTTAGTTTAAATACATTCTAAGTCAACTTAGGTTTTTTTATGAAAAGTTCAAATCCTCAAAAAACTGATCAATTTGATCAAATCATTTTAAGTCGTCTACTCGCAGACGACTTTGCCCAACCACAAATTAAAGACTTTGATTTCTACAAAGAACGTGCTGTATCACAGATACAGACCGCTATTCACGGCATCTACAAATCAAACAATCAACACGAATTTACAATCGCAATTGCACAAGCAAATGCATTCATTGATGCTGCGATCAATTTCGAATTTATTGACTTAACTGAAAAAGCTAAATGGCTTGATGACGTTGCAAAGGCTATGCGTGCTCAATTGATTGAGGAGTATTTATGAACCTATCCATCACCCCTGAAAGCATCGTACCTGAGCAATCAGTCATTGATTCATGGCCAAAACTGCATCGAAAAAAAGGTGGCCATGCTTGCCAAGGGAAATGTCCAAATTATACGGATGAACAATGCTGTCATTGTTTGATTCATGACACTCCAACTGCTGTATCTGATGAAGACAAGCACTTAAACGCAGCTCTAATTTCAATTAATGAGGTGAGCTAATGAATAAATATGTCGCAATTGCAGCCATCGCATTCTGTCTTGCATATCCAATTCTATTACTTGTAATTGCAGTGATTTTTGTAATGTGCAAGTTAAATGAGCACCAAAAGGAGCTTAAAGCGGATCACAAAGCTTTAAGGAAACGGGAGAATCGTTAATGCTTCAATTCACCGATTTAAACCACACTAAGCACATTATCAATATCAGCAATGTGAACAACGTGGTGATCCGTAATAACAATGGTGTGCATGTGATTACTTTTCACATGCCTGGTCAGCATGTGGTACCTGCAACCGTTGATGTAAAAACGGCTGAACGTATCTTCAAGGAACTAGGGGAATTGAAGTGAAAGGTAAATTTGCTCCAGTTATCAACACGTACACGATGCTTGTGTTGCGCTACATGTCTCCAGTGGTACCGCTTGAAAATGTGGTTGAAGACTACTTGAGCCACATGTCACTTGAAATTGCCAAACGTAAAGCAGTGAAACAGGAATTGCCGTTCCCTGTGATCCGTTTAGGCGAAAAACAGAAAGCATCTTGGATGGTCAATTTGCATGATCTTGCTGTGTATATCGATCAGCAAACTGCATTGGCCCAGCACGATCATAAAGCCATGAATGGTGAACAGTATGCACATTAATTCAAGCCATGACATTTTGCGCAAAAAATCCGAATCAAGACGACTTGATATTCAGGTTCGCTGGTTCCTGCGCAAGCAAAAAAAACAGTGTCCAGATCAATTTCCTGCAGGTTACTCAGGTCTGAATGATAAACCCAAAGAAACGGGATGGAATAATTCTCAAAACACAATGCGCCAAGCGATGACTGCATCTGTGAGTAGCCATCGACCTGTTTTGGAGAATCATCAAAAACCTTTAAGTACAGAGCAACAACGTTGCAAATTCAACTTTGAAGCAAAACATAAAGCCTTGCGCTTAGGCAAAGATTTATTTATTGGCAAGTGTCAAAAACATGGTGAAACTGAGTTCCGTGTATATAAATCCTCTCATAAACATCATTGCATCGCTTGTAGAAGAATTATTCAAGACAAAAGAAAGGAATTAGCAGCATGAATACAGGCGACCATGTGGCAGTGAGTTTTATCTCTGAAAATAGTACTGAATTTTCAGGAATTCATTTTGCAGGGAACGGCATTATTGACCGTCTTGAAGATAATCGAGTGTTTGGCCATTTATACAGTGGCCAACCATTCATGTGTGATCCAACCGATGTATCTGTGAATGTAGATATTCATAACCTGGATAAATACTACCAGTTATTGCTTGAGCTCAAGCTTGCAAGCCATGCCGAAATTGAACTGATCAAATCAAAAAGCTCTGCAGATCCACAGCTACTCAACATGGCTGAGTTCGGACTTTATATTTTTGCTCATTTTCAATCACTGATTAATGAAATGGCTCAACAATTTGCTGTTTCAGAATTTCAACGCATTCAGGATGAGTTCACCAATGGCAGAGTTTTTCTTGTTGATGCTTGAGCTGATGCTCTTAGCAAATGGCACTTTATTTATTAAATACAAAATGTGGGAATGGTAATGAAACTTGAAAATGCACAAGAACAATTGTTAGAACTTAGTCCTTTAAAACTAAGTCAACAATTTAGCCGTGATGATCTTTTGGATCTACGTGACCAGCTCAAAGCCAAACGTGCAGGCTTGATTGAAGCCAAGGACAAATGCAAAAACGGCAATTCAATTGCTTTACTGAATATTGAATTGTCACAAGTCAATTCTATGCTGACACGCATCAACCAGACTGTCACTTTGCTTGATCAAGATGCCAAGATCATGAAGAAGAATAATCACTCAGCGCAGGAGCTGGCGATGCGTTTTTTCAAGGTTGCTGAAAAGGAATTGGACTCAAAGACGTTTAACAAAATTAAAAAAATGGCGGTGGCGTAAATGAAGATGAATGCACCAATTGAAATCGAAATGAAGGTTTATGCGGTTGAAGAGGAATCTGGGCAACAGGCAGTAGTCACAATGTCGCTTCCTGTGGGCCAGTACCCTACTCGATCTACGCTTGAGTTGATATTTAAAAAGGCTCAGGATGCCTTGCCAGATGGTTTTCGCGTAATGGACAAGCCAGAGTTTTTTAATGCTTACCTTCAAAAAGAATACGGAATAACTGAAAGATTTGCCACTCCAGGCTCCCGTGAATTTACTTGTGAAGTAATTGAGATGGAGCCAGCCAATGACTCACATTGAAATGCTTAAAGACCCAAACTTTAAACGCAATCTTGACAATAAAATCGTGGCGCATATCAACCATGAATTTTCTAAGGCAGGACGTGAGCTGCCATTGCCAAAATTCCGCGACAATCTTGTGACCTATGATGACCCCAATGTCATGAAACTTGTAAACCGTTGCCGTACTGGTGCGGTGCTTCTTGCTCAATTACTTGATGAAAAATCATCTTAATCTTAAAAAGGAAAAACATATGGCTGGCGTTGGAACATTTGAAAAATGTCGCAAACAAATTGAAAGCGGTATAAAAAGACAAATCAAAAATGGGAAAAACTATATTGCTTTAGATTTGCCGTATTTTGCACAAAGTGATCAATTGGAAACAGACAATTATATTAAGCAGCTTGAAGAGCGTGGAATGCGTGTAGAAATACATCACACAGATTCTTCAAAATATGGCAAAGCTTATTGGTAAAAAAACGCAAACCCCAAAGCCTCTAATCAGAGGCTTTTTTTATGGCTTCAGCAATGCCAGTGGTTTTGGCCACTTCAATTGCTTGCCTATATGTGAGCAGATCCTTTCGAATAATATCTAAATTCACATACCTTTTCAGACTATTCCAGTCATCGTGCAAAGTGTACTGCTGGATCTGTGGTACCGTTAAGCCCTGCTCTGCCAAACGTGTTGCTGCCTCATGGCGAAGGTCATGAAAACGTAAATCATCAATGCAGGCTTGTTTCTTAATTTTCTGCCAATGACGTGCAATATTTTCCTCATGTGTTGGGATCAGGTACCGATCATCACCGCCACGTAAAAGCATTTTTTTACGGATTTCAGGCTTGAGTAACTCATCAATGATTTCTGCTGCTTCATCTGAGACCACAAACCATTTGTCATTGTTCTTTTTCGTTGGATGCTTCACTGCTTCCAGGTACCATTTCTTGTGCTCACGATCATAATGCTGTATTTCAAGCCTTGGCAATTCACCCAAGCGACGACCCGTGTAAATATCAAGCCACATAATCAAGTACAAAGGCGTATTTGAATAATTCTTTAAATGAAAATCCATGTACGCATACGTGGTCAGATCCTGCAATTCTTTTGTCGTTGGCAACCGGTTACGCTCTTCAGACTCAGAAATCACACGGGACTTTCTTAAACCCTTAACGGCCTTCTCATATTCGTTGAAGTCGATCTCGACACCCCAAAGCAGTTCGGCATGATCCAATACCGATTTCATGCACTGAAATTCGAAAAGAATAGTACTTGGCTCAACTGGATCTAAATCATAATTTTCATTTTTATAGCCATCACGTCTACGCAGCGCATGATTTGCATAGTCGGTACGCTTAAGATCAGCCAAGGACTTTTGAGAAATATCGAACTTTTTCAGCATCTCAAGGGTAAATGCCTTAGTCCTGCCATAGTCTGAAATTTCAGATTTATACCTGGTAATTGCCGATGCCAAAGACATGGCTGCAGATGCCACAGCATCTTTGTCGGTTGACAACAAGTGAGGATTCTTTTCTAATCTGTCCTCTTCTCTTTTTAGCCATGCTTTTGCCAAAGCTCTGGTACTAAATGTTTCAGTATCAAAGTACTCGATACCCTCACTTGGCTTGCGAATATTGATCACAGCCTTGTATCTGGTACCTTTAGTTTTGGATTTTAACTCTGTGATATAGCCCATGCTTGCAACTATTTCTTAAATGAACGGGAATGGTTGCAAATATAGTTGCAAGAGTTGCAAAAAGATAGGAAAAGATACAAATTTATCGTAAATGATACGAATGCTCATAGGTGCTTAAATGACTGATTTAAAACAAAACACTGATATATCAAGGCTCCCACGTATATCCGTTGCACCTATGATGGACTGGACGACAAAAGATTATCGTTTCTTTGCGCGCCTGTTTAATCCAAATGTCATTTTATATACCGAAATGGTGACTACGGGCGCCATCATTCATGGCGATGCCAAACGCCATCTGGACTTCAATCAAGAAGAACATCCGATTGTGTTACAGCTCGGCGGTTCCAACCCTCAAGATCTGGCAACTTGTACTAAAATGGCTCAGGACTGGGGTTACAATGAAGTTAACCTGAATGTCGGCTGTCCGAGTGATCGGGTACAGAATAATAAAATTGGTGCCTGCCTGATGGCTGAACCTGATCTGGTCGCAGAATGTATTGATGCAATGCGTAATGCCGTGGATATTCCGGTGAGTGTGAAACACCGCATTGGTATTGATGACATGCATTCTTATGAAGAAATGCTGCATTTTGTGGATACGGTCGCCAAAACCGGTTGCGATAACTTTATTGTGCATGCCCGAATTGCTTTACTCCAAGGTCTTTCACCTAAAGAAAACCGTGAAATCCCGCCACTACGCTATGAAGATGTTTACCGTCTGAAGCAGGACCGTACGAAACTGACCATTGAAATTAATGGCGGAATTAAAACTTATGCAGAAACGCTTGAACATCTCAAGCATGTCGATGGCGTGATGATTGGCCGCGAAGCCTATCACAACCCGTACCTGTTAGCTGAGCTGGGTCAACTATGGAATCTCGAAGCACCGGACCGTTTTGAGATCATGCAACAAATGCTGCCTTATATTGCCCAACGTATGGCTGAAGGTGCACCATTGTCAATTATTACCCGTCATATTTTAGGTTTATTTCAGAACTTACCAGGTGCACGTAAATGGCGTCAGGCTTTAAGTGGTGGCAATGCCAAAACGCTAAAAGATGTAGAAACAGCATTATTGAATATTCAGGAAGCCATGCAGCGCACTGAAGATTATCTGCGTGAACATCAAGTTCAGCCTTAAAATCAAAAAGCACCGAGACCCGGTGCTTTTTTATGACCTAAAATAAAAATTAGTGGGTATAGGCCGTAATATTTCCGACCGGAATCGGTTCTTCATCATAGGAAGCCGCTTGCAGAACAGGCTCTGTAACTGGACGGACATCTGGCCCTAACTCAATATTGGTAGGTTCATGCACAGGTTCCAGATCATCAAGTGATGAGGCCAACTGTTCCAGTTCACGATCCAGTTGCTGACGATATTTTTCAATCTCGATTTCATCGATAAAGGCAAAAGCATCATCTTCAATGGCCCAGCTATAACCACCATTCACCTTTGAAATTTTAACGTTAATGGGATATTCATTGCCCTGATAATTCAGATGTGAAACTGCTTCAAACTCATTGCCTTTGCGATGGCGGATTTTTACATTTACTACAGTCAGACGATAATGCTGATAATTCGGATTGGCATTAAATTCTTGCTGCATTTGTCCTTGAATATTTCTGGCCAGTTCATCAATCGATACAAAATAGCTGCATCCAGCCAGACAGGCGATCATCAATATCATTATGATTTTTTTCATCCCGCCCCCTTGTGTTCTCTCACTGCTTTACAGATGTGTAAAACTTTTCATCTTTGGATTATTCTGTGATCCATTTTATACTTTTTTTAAATAAATGAATAAATAAATCCTTAGTCTATAAAGTCGTTTTTATTTTTATGTTGTACTGGCTTTTTAACTTCATGGTAAAAAACCCTATAAAAAAGCCCTGAATCAGTCAGGGCTTTAACCGTCATTGAAAACTTAAAAATCATCTTCTGCAGCAGGATCATGGTGCAAGGCATCATGGATCGCTTCAACCAGTTGCTGGGCAATTTCCTGTTTAGAGGCTTTGTCCAGATCACGCTTATCCAGATGATAGTGTTCGGCAAAGAATACCGTCATGGCATTTTCATCGGATGCAAAGCCAATATCCGCACGCGAAACATCATTGCAGGCAATCATATCCAGTTTTTTCGCCACCAGTTTACCCGCTGCATATTCTTCAATATTTCGGGTTTCTGCAGCAAAGCCTACCATAAATGGACGTTTTTCCTGCTGTGCGATGGTCGCCACAATATCCGGATTCTTTATTAAAGCGACATTCAGCTCATCGCCTGCTTTCTTGATTTTATGCTCGGCTACCTGTGCGACACGATAATCAGCTACTGCAGCGGTCGCAATGAAGATGTCACAACCCTGCTCCAGCATTTGCATGCTTTCATTCAGCATTTGCACTGCCGAAGAAACATTTTTACGTTTGACGCCATTTGGGGTATCTAGGCTCACCGGACCAGCAATCAGGGTGACATTCGCTCCAGCTGCATAACAGGCTGCTGCCAATGCAAAACCCATTTTCCCGGTACTATGGTTGGAAATATAACGTACCGGGTCAATCGCTTCACGGGTCGGACCAGCTGTAATCGTGACTTGCTTGCCCGCCAGCATGCCAAATTTTTCTGCAATCGCGCGCTGAGCTTTATGGAAATATTCTGTGACCTGACGTGCCAGCTCTTCCGGCTCCGGCATACGGCCCAAGCCTACATCACCACAAGCTTGTGAACCGGCATCCGGCATAATCACATGTACGCCATCTTCAATCAAAGTCGCAAGATTACGCTGGGTTGCTTTGGCAGCCCACATCTGCTGGTTCATGGCTGGTGCGACCCAGACCGGTGCATTGGTTGCCAGATACAAAGTGCTCAGCAAATCATCTGCAAGGCCTGCTGCAAATTTTGCCAGCGTGTCGCAGCTGGCTGGCGCAACCAATAACAGATCAGCCCAACGTGCCAGCTCAATATGCCCCATGCCCGCTTCAGCTTCAGGGTCCAGCAACTCGGTATGTACCGGATTGCCTGACAAGGCTTGAAAGGTCAAAGGGGTAATGAAAGCCTGTGCGCCTTGAGTCATGACAACCCGCACATTAAACCCGGCATCTTTCAGACGGCGAACCAGAATGGCACTTTTATAGGCAGCAATACCGCCAGTGACTGCTAAAATGATATTTTTATGAGGAATTACACTTAGATCAAAGCTCACGAACAGCTTACCTTTCTGTTGCAGTGGGGCTCACAATAGCATTAAATAATTGCATTCCCAAGAGATCAGCTTCAGGGAAAACTCATAATTCATAATAAATAAGTCTAATAACTATGCAATTTTCAATCAAAAACTGGCCTGAACTGGAACGGCCGCGGGAACGTTTAATTCAATATGGGGCAGAAAGTTTATCTGATGCAGAACTGCTGGCCATTTTTCTCCGATCAGGATCACAACAGCATTCGGCCGTAGAATTAGCCCGGCTATTGATTCAACATTTTGGTCATTTAACTGCTTTACTCGATGCACCTTTGCAGGAAGTCAGCCAGTTTCATGGCATGGGCATCAGTAAATATACCCAACTGATGGCGGTTAAAGAATTAGGACGGCGTTATATTGCCGAGCATCTTAAACAGGATTCTTTAGAATTAAGTAATTCAAAAAGACTACGGGATTATTTACGTTTCGAATTATTGAGTGAAAATCAGGAAGTATTCGCGGTCCTGTGTCTGGACGCCAGTTTAAGGAAAATTGCATTTAAAAAGCTGTTTTATGGCTCTGTGAATGCATGTGATATTTCGATTAATCAGTTGCTCAGATATGCCATTACCCAACAGGCAACTTCAATTGTGATTGCGCATAATCATCCCTTGGGCCAAGCCACTCCTTCTAAGGCTGACCTGTATCTGACCCGCCAGATTCAACAGGCATGTCGACTGGTCGATATCCGTTTAATTGACCATTGCATCATCGCGCTGGAGGGCAGTTTTTCCTTTGCTGAGCAGCAACTCATCAAACCTGAAGCCTAAGGGGGAATAGCACTTGACAAAGCAGCTACAACTCAAGAAGATCATGAAAAAAAATTGTGATGATTCCAATAAATGATCGTACGTGACCAGCAGAACGTTTTTAAATTATTATTTTCCTGGCGAGGAACGATTTTACCTAAGGTTTTACCTCCTTTAGGCGTGGTCATGCTGATTTCAGCCATTATTGGTGGTTTTTCACGTGTAGGTTATTTTCATTTTCCAGAACTCCCTCTCGTCGGCTTTACCCTCATCGGCGTAGTACTGTCTATCTTTCTCGGATTTAAAAATACTGCTTGTTATGACCGCTGGTGGGAAGCACGTAAACTCTGGGGTATTCTGATTGCCAATGCACGTCATTTTGACCGTGACTGCCGGATGTTGTCTCAAGGCCGTCGTGAACGTGTGATTCAGCACGTCATCGTTTTCGCGAACGTACTGCGTGACCGTCTGCGCCATCAGACAGCCAATCCGACTGAACTGGTGGAAACAAGTGGGATGAGCCAGCAGGCGATTACTCAGCTCTATCAACAGGCCAATGCACCGCAATATACCTTGAGTCTGATTCAGTGGGAGCTAATGCAAGCTCTCAAAGAAGGTGAAATCTCTGACATCATTTATATGCAGATGAATAATCATGTCGCGGAACTCAGTATTGTGCAGACAGGTTGTGACCGGATTGCGACGACGCCTTTGCCTTTTGCCTATTCGGTACTCTTGAACCGTACCGTATATTTTTTCTGTTTTATTTTACCTTTTAGTCTGGGCTCAACGCTTGGTCTGTTTACGCCTTTGCTGGTCGGTATTTTGGCCTATACTTTTTTGGGACTGGATGCACTAAGCTCAGAGATTGAAGAACCTTTCGGAACTCAAAGCAATGACTTGCCACTGGACTCCATGGTTCGTACCATTGAAATCGAACTGTTAGGCACTCTGGGCAAACCGACACCGCCACCGATTCAGGCACAAGATAATAATTTGCTATAATTTATAAATAAATGCCTCAGAATTAGCATTTTGAGGTTCTAATTTTTATCTAAAAATTCAAAAAAATATGAAATTAAAACAAAAAATTCAACAAGCGGTGTCTCAACCCATTGTTCGACCATGGTTGGCTTTAGCACTATTTTTACTTTGTGCCATCTTGGCTTTTATAGTGAGTTCATTAGTCCAATCAGAACTTTTTCTCGATCTTCAACGTAGGCCTGTTTTCCATATTTTATTTAGTCTATGTGTTCCCCTCTTTCTGTTTCAGGATCGAGGAATAAATTTAAAGTTTCCTTTTTTTATACAAAAATATTTGATCGATCCTCAACTCAAAAAAGATATGACTGAGCAAGCAGTCCAACATTCACAAGCAATTATTCTGGCTCAACGTACTATTCGTGCAAAATGGTGGCAGGTGAAACAGCCACAGTTATTATTACAACTGCCCAATCATGATCAAGGCATCTGGTTTAATGTAGATTTAAAACAGGTTTTTAATCTTTCGCCTTTTTTTACACTTCAAGTCAAATTAAGTGATGCGATGATTGGGCAACTGATCGATATACATTTTTTGACACGCTCTCATGTAATCATCCAGTTATTTGAAATTTCCCAAAATAATGATTTTTCAATATTCATTGGCACAGAAGTTGGAGCACAAAGAGGACTAGGGAGATTAGAAAAAATCCCATCGGCGCTTATGCTCGACTTATCCCGAATTACACACATAGAAGCCTTGAGAACCTGTCCAGAAAGTCATGACTTACAGTTAACCACAGGTTATGGTAAAACTTATCTCATTCATTCTCATGCAAAATACTTTAAACAATTGGAACTCGCCTTATCCTCACGCATTGATGTGATTGCCTATCGTAAGTTCAAACTTGATCTCAAGATTGATCATCTGTTCATTTCAAAAAAACATCCAAACTTTTATCGAAATTTAGTCCTGACTTCCATCATGCTGTATATCGTCATCATGACTTTAATCACTTCTGAATGGGCCTTATTACTTGTTAATGTCCTCATTCTGCATTTGATGTATAAATTCGCCCAAGATCTTAAAACTGATCCATTCATCAAGATTTAGAATTAACAAAAACTCTCCCAAATCCCGACCTGCCCTGGTTTTAAGCTCGGCACATTCCCCAGTTTAATCCAGGGCATATGGTCACCATGAAAATCACTGCCAATTGAAACTTTAAGTCCTTGCTCTGCAATCATCCGGTCAACCATCTGACGGGTTGAACTTGGATCAATAGCGGGCGGCAACTCCACCGCATCTCCACCAAACTTGGCGAAGATCTCGATCAGATAACGAATATTAGTCGCGGATAAATCATAACGGGTTGGATGCGCCAACACGGCAAAGCCACCGCTGTCATGTATGACCTGAATGGTTTCTTCCAGACCCAGACCATCAAATTTGACATAGGCCTTTTTACCTTCCTTGATGTACTTATCAAAGGCCTGTTGGGGGCGGGTCACAATGCCTTTTTCTACCAGCGTTTTGGCAATATGGGTTCGGGTAACCCGATCAGGAATATTATCAACTTTGGCAATCACGTCAGCATAAATATCCTGACCAATTAAAGGAACCAGAAGGTCACAGATCTGTTTAGAGCGTTCGGCACGAATGATCTTCTGCTGATTGAGGGCTTTTTGTAACGGCTCAGGATTCTGAACATTGAGTGCCACAATATGTACGCCATAATTTTTCTTGGTCGCAGGACGTGACCACTGGCTAGAAATCTCGACTCCAGAAATTATCTTAATCTCATGATTTTTGGCAGCTTCTTCAGCCAACACTAAACCGTCCATAGTGTCATGATCAGTCAGGGCCAAAGTATGGATAAGTTTGTCCGCAGCCGCTTCGACCAATTGCTGAGGACTCAAAGTTCCATCAGAAATATTACTATGTGTATGTAAATCTACGCCGTGCATCTCTATACTATGACATTTATTTGATCAGATTTAGATACTCTAACATGAAAGCACTTTTAGACTTTGTGCCACTCATTATTTTCTTTTATTTATATAAAACTGTAGATCCAAAAGACACTGACCATCAACTTCTACAATTGATCGGTTCTGCGGGGGGTGTCGACAATAACAATATTCTCGTTGCAACTACGGGTCTGATCATTTCCATGCTGGTGGTCTATGGTGCGTTATTTGTCATGCAGAAATTTCGCCTGGACAAACAGCAATGGATTGTTCTGTTTATGACGGTGATCTTCGGTGGGATCACCCTGATGCTCAGCGACGATTTCTATATTCGTCTTAAAGCTGTATTACTGAATCTGGTCTTTGCAGGTGTCTTCCTGTTATCGCCATGGTTTAGCAAAGATAAGAAGCCACTCATCCAGCGTCTGTTTGGCCCAGTATTTAATTTGAGCGCCAAAGGCTGGCTTAAATTGAACTATGCCTGGGTGGGTATGTTTACCCTCATGTCATTTCTGCATACATTCTTTGCCTATTTATGGATGGATGGAAAATATTGGGGCGAATTTACTGCATTCGGTGACATGATCGTGATGTTTTCCTTTATCATTATTCAGTTTATTGTATTGCGCAAATACTTTAGAACAGCTGAATAAGTCCAACTACAAACGATAGAGAGTCATCATGCCATTATTCGTCGTTAGCTGTACCGACCGGGAAGGTACAGTTGAAAAACGCCTTGCGATTCGTCCACAACATCTTGCACGTCTAGAACAGTTAGATGCTGAAGGCCGTCTGATTGTTGCAGGTGCCATGCCTAAAGATCCAGCCAATCCTCAAGCCGGTTTCTATGGCAGCACCATCATCGTTGATTTTGACAGTCGTGAAGCACTGGATGCATGGTTACAGGATGAGCCATTCCTGAAAGAAGGCGTATACGCGCATATTGATGTGAAACCATTTAATAAAGCATTTCCTAAAGGATAAGGTTCATGCGCGCTGTTACCGCCAGTTTCATTGGCTTTTGTTTCATGATTCCTTCTGCCTGGGCTGTTGAAGTTTCTGCTCCAGTTGCCCCGGCTACACAGCCAGCAGCTACTCCTGTCCAAGCTGTTACCACACAAGCACCTGCTCAGGGCGCTTCTGCACAGCAGGCTGGAATTATTCCAGCAGTTGCAACAACTGCTCAGACTGTTCAGCCGACTGAGAAAAAGCCGCTCACCGCAGAAGAAATTGCCAAGCAGAAAGCCCAGCAAGATGCCAAAGTCAAAGCTTTAGTCAAAGATCAGGCAACGCGTCTACAGCAACTGGAAAAAGCCAATCTGGAAGCCCTGTCACAAAATCAGGAATTGCAGCTCAAGAACGACAATCTCGGGGTTCAGGTACAGGTCCTGCAAAGTGAACGTAGTGCCCAGATGTTTCTCTACGGCGCGGCAACTTTGGCAGTCGGTGTATTACTTGGCTTTCTGATTGCGAGCTATGTTTATACCAAACGTCGCCGTCAGTGGTAATCTATAAGCCGTCCAAATATCTTTAAGGTTGTACCCGTTTTGTCGCATGCAATTCAAACTGCCGATCTGGATTGGCAATTGGTGGATGGCATTGATGTGCCTGTGTCCAAGCAATTTGGTGATGTGTATTTTTCCAAAGACAATGGATTGCTGGAAACCCGGCATGTCTTTTTAAATGGTAATGACCTTAGTACCCGCCTTGCCGAATTAAAACCTTTTGCATATTTCTGTGTCGGTGAAACGGGTTTTGGTACGGGTTTAAATATTCTGGCGTTATGGCAACTCTGGCAACAGGTTCGTCCGGATAACCAAAGCCATCTGCATGCGATTTCAGTAGAAAAATTTCCGCTTTCTAGAGCAGATTTAGTCCGTGCCTTAAATGCCTGGCCAGAATTGAAACCGCTAGCAGATCAACTCATCTCCCAATATCCAATGCCGATTGCCGGTTGTCATCGTCTCAGCTTTCCTGAAGAGCGTTTCAGTCTGGATCTGTGGCTGGGAGATGCACATGATGTCTTTCCTGTCATTGAAAAAACTGCACCTGTTAATGCCTGGTTTCTGGATGGCTTCGCACCATCATGTAATCCAGACATGTGGGAAGAAAATGTTTTAAATAACATTGTGCGTTTATCCGAGATCGGAACGACTTTTGCTTCTTTTAGCGTTGCAGGTGTCTTAAAACGTGGTTTAAAACAGCACGGCATCTCTATTTCCCGTCCACGTGGATTTGGCCATAAACGTGAAATGCTGAAAGCGATCTGGAATCCTGTTAAAGAAAATAAAGACAGTGAAACGGTTTTAGAACAGGAAATTGCTCAAAAAAAAATTGAACCCGATCTAGAGCGTCCTACCAGACCTCGTCAAATCGCTGTGATTGGCGCTGGAATCGCAGGTTTAAGTACAGCATGGGCATTTGCTCAGCGTGGTCATCAAGTCACGATTTACGACCAGTCAGCACCGCTTTCAGGCGGTTCCGGCAATCCCCTTGCCCTGCTCAATCCTAAACTGTGTCCAGTTGAGCAAAGTGCTGAACATCTGATGACGGTGGCCTGGCAGCATGCCTTAATTCATTATCAGAAATTTAAAGCTTTTCGCTCAATTCAGGTCAATCAGCTTGCCTTAAAAAATCCTGAACAGCTTTTAGGATTGGCAGATGAATATCCCACAGAAATTCTTGCTGCTCAAAGTGCAGCAGACCAAGAGATTCAAACTGAATTTCCAGCTTTAAAACTATTAGCAGCGGGTGCAGTTTCACCTCATCAACTGCGTGATGAAATTCTGCAGCATCCTCTTATTCAGTATAAACAAGCCAAAATTAGTCATATTGAGGCTGCTGAACAGCCTGCGTTATTTGCAGAGCAGCAATCCTTAGGCAAGTTTGATCACATCATTGTATGTACCGCACGTGATACCCAGCAATTCTTTGAACATTATCCAGTCCTGAAACCGATTCGTGGACAGGTCAGCTGGGTCAATAATCAAGATCAGCCATTGAATCAGGATACAGCCTATAGTTACGGCGGTTACTGTATGCAGCTCAATCCCGAACAACTGATTTTGGGCGCTTCATTCTATCCAGGCCGGGATGATGCAGAAGTCTTAATAGAAGATCATGTGCATAATTATGAACTTATCCACAGTGTCTTTCCTGAATATGCACAGTTATTCCCATCTACCGAAACCTGGCAAGGTCGAGCAGCAGTACGCGCCCAGAGTCAGGATTATTTTCCCTTGCTCGGTAAGATGAATGTAGATCAAGAAGTTTACAGTTTTGCGGGGCTTGGCTCTAAAGGTTTTCTATTTGCACCACTGTGTAGTGAAATTCTGGCAGCCCAGATTTTGGGAGAAGCCTGCCCCGCACCTTCAAACTTGGTAAAAAAACTCGACGTAACACGTTTTCAAAAGAAGGTAAAAGCCAAGAAGCCTTATTTTAAGCCTCAAAATTAAAGAGCTCCTCCCTTTAATAAAGAGTGAGGAACACTGTTCCGCAAGGGAGGAAGTTTTAGAAAGAGTTTAATTCCCCTAAATCCTCCTTTAAAGAAGGGGGACTTTGAAGAAATCCAGACAACAAAAAAGCGCCCTTAGGCGCTTTTTTTCACAAGGTCAATTATGCACCTTGTTCCAGTGGCATACCTGCATCACGAGCAGCACGAGTACCACCCATCAGGATGACATATTCACGTGAGCTGTCAAAACCTTCTAACTTTTCAGCTGCACGTGGAGCTTTACTCCCACCACCACATAAAATGTAAATCGGTTGATCCGCTGACACCTGAGTCAGGCTATCTGCTGAAAGATCGTTAATGGGCTGATTGACCGCCCCTTTCACGTGTGCTTCAGCATAAGCACTTGCATCTCGTACATCCCAGATTACAGCATTTTCTGGGAACTCAAATGTTGTAATTTCTTGTTTACGGATCATTGCGCACTCCTTTGATGTAAACAACACTTGGCAAATGAAGAAAACATCCCTAGCATCTCAGATATTCTTTCCCTTTGTAAAGGTCTAAACTATGCCTTCTTTCGATATTGTTTCTGAATTAGAAATTTTTGAAGTAAATCATGCAGTTCAAAATACCCAAAAAGAGATTGCAACCCGCTTCGATTTCCGTGGACAGGATGTTTCTATTGAACTGAATGAAAAAAACAAGGAAATCAAAATTAGCACAGAAAGTGATTTCCAATGTGAGCAAGTGTATACCATGCTGGAAAACCATTTCTTCAAGCGTAAAGTGGATATTCAGGCGCTAGATCCACAAAAAATGACCGCTTCAGGCAAAAATGTAGTTCAAGTGATCAAGCTTAAAGATGGCCTTGACTCTGATACTGCGAAAAAAATTAATAAGGCCATTAAAGAAAGTGGTATTAAAGTGCAATCTTCAATTCAGGGTGACAAGATTCGTGTGACTGATAAAAAACGCGATACCTTGCAACAAGTGATGGCATTCCTGAAAGAACAACAATTCGGTCTGCCTTTACAGTTTAACAACTTTAAAGACTAAGATATTTCAACGTCTGTAGATGGAATTATGGCAAAGAGCAACCGACTGACCAAACTGGTCAAAGCGACATCAAGATTACCGCAAGGTATGCGTACTGCTTTATTGAGTAAGACTTTTGGCCGAGTAGTTCCGATGGTTGGCTCTGCCAAGATTCGCTATCAGGAAATCAGTGCTTCCAAAGTCGTGGTAAGTATGGCCAATCATAAGGTCATGCAGAACCATATCGGTCAGATTCATGCCTGTGCCATGGCACTGCTGGCAGAAACAGCGACCGGTTTTGTGACTGCGATGAATGTGCCTGACAGCGCAGTGGTTCTGATTAAAAGCCTAAAAGTGGACTTTAAGCGTCCAACCAAAGGTGCCATGACTGCGGTGGCTACGTTGACTCCTGAACAGCAGCAATTGATGCAAAGTTCAGAAAAAGGTGAAACACTGGTACAAGTTATTGTAACTGATGAATCTGGTGAAGCACCGATTCAATGTGAAATGCTCTGGGCTTGGATTGCCAAGAACCAGTTGAAGCCAGGCTAATTTCAATACAGACAAAAAAATCCCAGATTATTGATCTGGGATTTTTTATTTAATGAATTATGAGTTCTGCTGAGATTCTGCAAATTTCTGTTTTGCTTCATCTGGAATTGGACGTTTATTGCCTTTGACATCCACTGCGACAAAGGTAAATACCCCTTCAGTCACGCGTACAGGTGCACGTGAGTTATCATGACTGTCCCATACTTCGATTTGCATCTGGATTGAAGTATTACCGACTTTTAGAATTTTGGTATAGCAGCTAATGACATCGCCGACTTTCACAGGAACCAGGAAGGTCATCTGGTTAATCGAAATCGTTGCACAGCGTCCTTTACTAAAGCGCTCTGCATGAATTGCTCCCGCCAAGTCCATTTGTGAAACAATCCAGCCACCAAATACATCTCCACTCCAGTTGGTATCCGCAGGCATTGCAATCGTCTGCAGGGAAAGTACTCCCTCTGGTTTAATATGAGAATCTGTCACTTGAACTCCAGGCTTTTTAAATTAGGATTGAGCATTATTTAACTGCTGATCAAGCCACTTTTGTAGTTCGCTTGAACGTAATGCACCGCTTATTCTAGCAATTTCATTGGTTTTATTCATCAAAACCAGCGTCGGAATACTACGTACATTAAATGCTGAGCTTAATCGCGGATTGGCTTCGGTATCAATTTTAGCAAATACCACTTGTGGATTTTCTTTTGCTACAGCAGCAAAATGCGGTGCCATCATTTTACATGGACCACACCAGTCTGCCCATAGATCAATCAGGATGGGAAGATCACTATGGGTGACAAACTGACTAAAGTTCTGTTCATTTAGCTCAATCGGCGCCAGTGGAACTAAAGCTTGATGACACTGACCACATGCTGGATCGGCCGTTAATTTTTCTTCAGGCACACGATTTTTAGCCTGGCAATTCGGGCATACAATGATCATCTAGCGCACTCCAATATGTTGATGTAAGAATTCTAATTGGGTCGAGACTGCTTTTTCAAACCATTCACCATGATAAATATCAAAATGCCGCATATTCCACTCATGATATTGTACAAATGGTGCAATATTGGTTGCGGTTTCCCGACTGGCTTCAATGGGAATCAGGCTGTCTTGTTGTGCTGCGATAAACAGAACAGGAATAGTGATTTTGCGGACTTCCTGAATAGGACGATATCGCATCAATTTAAAGAATACCCGGGCTGGGATATGACCACTCCAGTAATAATCTGGATTCACAATGGATAGATATCCTTCATAACTGTCTTGTGTCGGCATAAAACAGAGTTTATGACGATCAACCACCGGCAAGGTCTTGGGCGCCATTCCTACCTTTGCCCCCATATAATCCTGACTGGAAATCTTCAGGGCTTTAGGCAATTGCTGCAAAGGATAAAGTTTGGCACTTTCTGCACCATCAACAAAGGGTACCTGTACCATTACCGCCTGAATATTTTTTAGTTCTGCGGCCAATGTCAGTACATGCCCGCCACTTAATGCCGTTCCCCATAACACAATCCGTTTGGCATCAATCGATTTACGTGCCTGCAAATGCTGGATCATGGTACGCCAGTCTTCAAGCTGAGCACCGATCGACACCAATTCACGCGGACGCCCGGTACTGCCTCCCCAATAGCGATAATCAAACAGAACCACCGCATAACCTGCACTGGCAAAACGTTGGGCATATTGCACCAGTTTAAAATGACGTAAAGCCGCTAGGCCATGAGCCATCAGGATCACAGCTGGTTTGTCAATCTGTTGAGGACGATAGAAATCCGCAGCAATCACTTCCTGACCGCTTTTGACATACAGTGGTTCGACTGTATAGGCGTACATACGCGCTCCATTGCGTTATTTTATAGTTGTAATCGTTTATAAATTTTTCAGAACTAGGCCATCATGTTTTCAGCTTAATGCTATCATAAAGCTTATCAAGATAAATGACATAATGGAGTGACATCATGAGCGAAAATGTAGGCTTTGCTGGCCAAATTGGTCCTGAACATATCTCTCAAGTAGTTGAAAAAGGTTTCAAATCAATTATCAATAATCGTCCGGATATGGAAGGTGGCCCTGAACAGCCAACCAGCGTACAAATTGAGGAAGCTGCTCGCAGTGCAGGTCTGGATTATGTCTTCCAGCCAGTAGTTGCCGGCCAGATTACTGAGCTTGATGTGCGCACCTTTGCTAACCATTATAACGAATTACCAAAACCGATCTTGATGTTCTGCCGTACAGGAAATCGCTCTAATAACTTATATCAACTGGCGAAACAGATGGACCTGCTGGATGACTAAGGTATTTGGGGGAAATGTACTTTTAGTTAACATTTCCTTTTAATTTCAGAGCTTGACCTAATGAGTAAATTTTTACTGGTTATATGTTGCAGTCTTGCATTGATGGGTTGTAGTTCAATGAATTTTAAGCCTACTGTGGGTGTCAGCATGGGAACTTCTATTTAACTTTAAAAAAGAAGCTCTCAAAAAAAACAGCGCCGAAGCGCTGTTTTTTTATAAATCGTAAATAGTTATTATATTAAGGAGCACATGTATAACGAACTTCTTTAGTCACCGCATCCGTAGTTATAGTATTAAAACCTAAATAAGGGCTTTCAATTGCTGGATGTGTTGTTGGTGTGATATCACTATTTAAAATCGGCAAAGTGAATGAATAATGCGTAATATCAGGCTGAGTTGTATTCACAGACGATGCTTCAAGCTCAACACTCACCCAAGTTGCAAAACGCTTTGGATAACGAATTTGTAGATCTACACGACCTCGTTCATCCGTTGTATATAATACATTTCCTTGTGTTTCATGACCAACAAAGTCAACTACATTTGTAGGTACTTTACGCATTTGACCACTATCCATATTCTGAATATTGATAAATCCATCAAGATTATTTCTTGGAACAGAACAACGAATTGTCGTTAATAATGGACCAAGTGGCTGTTGAGTGTCTGGATGCCACATTTGATTTACATCTCTTAACCAATCAGCTACAACTGACGGATAAAGATTCGGATCTAGAGGGAAACCATAGGTATATTCACCTACCATATATGCAACTGCATCCACATCCATTTGAATCTGTTGCTGAGGAACTGGATTACCACGTGGATCTTGAACTGCAACTGAAATATTCTGTAAATAATATTCTCTCGTTGTATCTTCGATCAAATTGGTTGTATCACGTGCAATCACAATAGATAAGCGTTCTAAATCACGGTCATTACGAATGATTGGTAATTCTATTTCCTGTGTGATATTACGCTCACCGTTATTATGTGTCGCGGTGATCAAAGTCGGTGAACTTAATACTTCCAATAATGTTGTAGGTTCTTTAATTAATGATGGATCAAAACGCACTGTAAATTTTGCTTCACCTACTTCATTAGATGCCAACATTGATGGACCGACAATCATCATACCGTTGTTCGCAGCATTCGCAATATTTAAAGATACGACTTGATTGACAACCGCGCCACCATCTTCATCTACAACATATGCAATGATATCAGTTGAATCCCCTACTGCAGTTAAACTTTGTTTCACAGACTTTAATTTAATCGCATGTTGAGGGAAGGTCTGCGCAGCAGGAGAAAATACTGGAATATTCGTTCTTTGCGTACGGATTGCACCATTGGTATCAATATGTGATGCCTGAATGGTAATTCCATCTTGCTCAAGTAAACGAATTAAATCAGGGTCAGCATTTGGTGGAATCACCACGGTAAATTCAGCATTACCCTTATCATCGGTTTGAACACTAGATGGGCCATCAATATAGATGTTATTGACAAAATTAGCATTATTCTCAATGAAGTCAGCTAAACTTAACTGTACAAATTGATTCGCAATAGCACCGCCATGACGATCCACAAGTTTAGCTGTCACAACATTATTCGAACCAGCTGAAGACATTGTGAAACGACTTAAATCCAATTGGATAAAGTATGGGTTTACTGCAGCAATGACATCAAAGGAAATTTCTGATGTCAGCTCCTGTCCTTTCGGATTTCGAATTGATGCACTAACAATAATACCATCACGTTCTAAGTTTTGTTTTGCTTGAGCAGATAGGTTATTAGGAATCGTAATAGTGACCGGTACACTACCATTTACTGTAACAACAGAATCAGCACTGAGTTTTACACCTGCATCAATAGCAACTTGATTTAGAGATAAATTGACAGGATAACCTATTGTATTTGCTCCTAGTTCATCTTTAACTGCAACTAGAATTTGCTGTGGTTTACCGTATTCTAGTGTCCTCGCATCACTTGTTAAGCGTAGGTTAACAGAATCTTTTGGAATTGTAGCCTGAACAGAGCCTGTTTGTTGGATACGATTGCCGCTATTTAAATTTGTACCTACTACGGCAAAGACAATACCATTTTTGATCAAACTAGCATCATACACGCCCTCAGATACCGTTACCGTAAACTCGGCTTCACCATTACTGTTAGTTTGCGTTGGTATATTACTTAATGAAACACGACTAGAGGTTAGCTTAGAAAGAGCAACCGCAATTGGTGTATTTGGAATCGCTTTACCATCTTTATCAACTGCTGTAATTTTGATTCGTGCTTCACCACCGAGAACAGATATCGTATCTAGTGGCTTACCATCTACTGTAGTAAAAATAAGATTCACTAAATCTGGTAAAACCACAGCAGCTTTATCTAATTCAATTTTACGAACCAAAGTATAATCAGAACCATCAGCACGTCGCGCAGTTGCTGTAAATTCAAGATCATTTGCAGCTAGGTTTTCAACTTCCGCTTCATTTTGAGGATTGATGGTCACTTCAAATGTTGCAAGACCATTACTGTCTGTCATGACTTGAGATGGTGAAGCAAAACTTACACCATTTCTTAAAGCAGCTTCATTTAACCCAAGTGAAACGACTTGGTTTGCAAAAGCCTTACCTTGTGTATCTTTCGCATTAATTGTCACCTGAATCGTCTTAGGTGTATTCACACCCAATGTAACAACATAATCAGATGCATCTAAGGTAAAGTAATCTAGAATCTGCCCGGCATTTGGTGATTTAAAGTTCAAGGTTTGAACAGCAGCTTTACCATTGCTGGTTGTCGCCGTGATACGAACACCTGGACTTACCAACTTAATCTGCTCTTGAGTACCTGCAACTTTATATTCAAACTCAAAATAAGCGTAACCATTGGCATCAGTAAGCTTAGTTGCTTCACCTGTTAAAGTTAACTGTGCTGTTTTTAACTGCTCTAGGGTTAAATCCGGTGTATCAATCGTAACTTTTGCACCCTGTAAAGCACCCTTATCAGCAGATAACGCTTTTACTGGTACAATAATTTTTTGATCTTTTGAGTAATCAAATGCTTGCAGAATTGGATCAATTAAAACTTCTGCAGGTGTAGACTCAACATCAGGAGCTCTTAAATCAATACGGCGAGAAGCTTCATAATTCGAACCATCAGCACGTTTAGCTGTTAATGTAACCTGTAAATCACCAGTCACATCATCAATCAGCTTTTGCACTTCCGCTTTATTACGTGGCAATGCCTTAAAGGTAAAGGTTACATATCCATCAGCATCCGTTTTTTGCGTAAAGGTTTGTGCACCAACATTCGCACCTGTTGGATCAAGTAAATAAACACCATTATTATGTGCTTGTTCATTATAGCTGATCGTGACATCTTGATTAGCAAGTGCTTTACCACCCACATTGATTGCACGTACCTTAACGGTAATATCAGTTTGTACGTTTTCTTCAATCGCAGCATAACCATTTGTATCAATAGAAATATAGTCTAAAGCTTCTGAAGTTAAAGACTCTCTAAAGTTCAATTTTGTTGTCTGTGTTTTTTCATTTGCAGTTGCGGTAACAGTTACACCATTTAAGATCTCACGCTGTACTGTAGATTTTGCATATTTATATTCAAATACAAATGTCGCATAGCCGTCATCACCAGTAAACTGTTCAGCTGCACCATTCAAGCTAAAGTTCAGTTGTGCTAATTTCTCTTGAATATCTGTCGTGATTGCGACTTTTTCATTTTTAAGCGTGCTGCCATCAGCATCTAATGCTTTAACACGTACTTGAATCGTATGATCTTGAGTATAGTCAAATGAGTTTAAGATTGGATCAATAACTAAAGTCTCAACTTTAGATTCAACTTGCTCTTCAGCTTGTACTAATTCAACTTTACGTTGTGCTTGACGAACAGATCCATCAGCAACTGCAGATAAGACTTTCACTGTTACGCCATTTGCCAATAATGCTTCTAATTCCTGTTGGTTCTTTGGATGCACACTGAATTCAAATTTTGCATAACCTTCTGCATCAGTTGCTACTGACGAAGCTGTAAGAAGATTAATACCATTTTCATTGGTTAATTCAATCTGAACATTTTGATTCGCCAAAACTGAACCATCAGTACCTTTTGCAAGCACAGATAACGCAACTTTAGTTTCTACATCCGTATCAATGACAGCTTTACCAATCATATCAATGACAAGATAATCAAGCGTATTAGTTTGAGTTTCCGCAAAGTTAATAACCGTGCGTTGCTCTTTTCCATTTGCAGTCGCTAATAATGCTACACCTTTCAATGCAAGAGGTTTTTGCTCTGTAGATTGTGCATCATAGTTATAGCTAAATTCGAAGACAGCATAGCCTTGATCATCGGTATATTGCTCAGCAGCACCATTTAAACTTAAATTAAGTTTTGCTAATTCTGCACTTGAGATGTTTTCAGGACGCAATGTGATTTTTTCATTACGTAATGCGCTACCATCTTCACCAATCGCCTTCACTCGTACCGCAATAATGTGATTTTTACTGTAGTCATAAACACTAATTGGATCAATGATCAGATAATCAACTTCACTTGGTGCTTCTGCTTCTGACTTATAAAGTTCAACTTTTCTTGATACTTTGTATGCAGAACCATCTACACGCTGTGCAGATAAACGAACATTCAAACCAGATGCAAGCAATGCCTCTAATTCAGATGCATTTTCTGGTGCAATGTTGACTTTAAATGTGGCTTGTCCTTGTGCATTGGTCACAACTTCTGTCGCAGAATTAAATGAAATACCACTATTGGTTTCTGTTTCATTCAATTCAATTTTCACAGTCTGGTCTTTTAATATCTGACCATTTGTTGCCAATGCAGTTGCTGTAATCATCACTTCTGTTGGTTGATCGGTTGAGATAACTGCACGACCACCTGTAGATACCACTAAATAATCAAGATTGATTTCTTGTTCATTTGCAGGTGCTTTAAAGTTAATAATCGTATTATTCGTCTTTCCATTGGCAGTTGCTGTAATTTCAAAACCATTTAACAGTTTCTTTTGTGCAGGAGACTGTGCATTGTATTTATAGTCAAATGTGAATGTCACGTAACCATAATCATCAGTCAGTTTCGTCGCATCGCCAACAAGACTTAAATTCAGATCAGCTAACTCTTGTGCACTAAGGGCTGTCGTTAAGCTCACTTTTTCATTACGTAAAGACTGACCAGCTTGACCAATCGCTTTCACGCGCACTTGAATTGTTTGGTCTTTTGTATAGTCATATGCTGCTTGTAACGGATCGATTAGTAGTGAAGATACTTGCGATACTTGCTCTTGCTCAATAAGCTTAATCGTTCTTAGAGTTGTATATTCAGAACCATCTTTTGCAGTTGCTTTAACAGCGACTGTTACACCACTCGCAAGCAATGCATTCAGTTCATCTTTATTTTTTGGTTTCGCATTTAAAACGAACTCAGCATTACCTAATGCATCTGTAACTAGGTTGTTAGAGGTTGCATACGTTACGCCATTTGAAACTGCAGTATTATCAATACCAATACTAATACGTTGGTTAGCTAAAACCTTACCATCTGTACCCATTGCCTTGACACGGATCTTGATCGGTGTATCTGTAGTGGTCGAAATTAAGGCTTGTCCATCTGTATCAACAGTAAAGAAACTTAAGTCAATACTATCGCTCGAAGCCTTAAAGTTAATGCGAATATTGCTGACCTTACCATTCGCCAAAGCATTGAAAGTAATACCTTTTTTCGCCAGCTCTTCTTGTTTAGGCGTTTCGTTATACTGGTAACTAAGTTTAAACGTTGCATAACCTAATGCATCAGTGATTTGTTCTGCTTGGGTCGTAAAACTTAAGCCTAACTGCTGCATCTGCTGATTAGTTAGGGCAGATTTTAATTGAATTTTTTCTTTTGCTAATGGGCTTCCATTGACATCTAATGCTTTTACACGAACGGTAATTTCTTGATTTTGCGTATAGTCAAAACGGGTTAAGATTGGATCTACCATAAGGTAATCCACTTGACTCGTTCCAGTGTCAATAATCGAGTTTGAAACTAAATCAATTTTACGAGTAACTGAATGCTTAGAACCATCATTACGATAAGACACTACTGCAACAGTTAGGCCTTTTTCAATTAAGGTATTTAATTCAGTTAAATTACGTGCTGCAACTTTTAATTTAAATTCAACTTTACCTTGTGCATCTGATACAAGCTTAGTTGCTGTGGCATATGAAACACCATTTGAAATCGCAGTTTCATCAATACCAATAGCTAATTCTTGATTTGCAAGAACTGCACCATCAACACCAAAGGCTTGCGTACGCACTACAATTTCAGTTTGTTGATTAAGTGCAATTTGAGCTAAACCATCAGTATCTAAAGTAAAGTAATCAAGGCTGACTTTGTCACTGACACTCTTTGTATTGAAGTTAACTTTAATTGTTTGAGTCTTTTGATTAGATAATGCCGTGGATGTAAAAGTAATCCCTTGCTTAGCCAACGCTTGCTGTTCTGCAGATTTATTATATTGATACTTATAAACAAACGTTGCATAACCATCTACATCTGTTAAAACTTCAGCAGCTGTACTTAAACTTAGACTCAACTTATTCAGCTGATCATCTGAAAGTAAAGATTTAATTGATACTTTTTCATTTTTAAGAGGGCCACCTTTTTCACTAATTGCTTTTACTTTAATCGTAATGTCTTGATTCTTAGTAGGATCAAAGTTTTCATTGATTGGGTCAATTAAGAGATACTTAACTGCTTCAGTTGCAACAGCCTTATCTTCAACAACAATTTTAATATTATTGCTAATACCGTTATCTGTTGTAAACGTCGCTGTGATCCCTGAAGCCTTTAATGCTTCTACAGCTGCTGCTGTTTGCGATGCTGGTGTTTTAATTCTGAAAGTGACATAACCCTCTGCGCCGACAGACTGACTTTCATTTAAGTCAAAGTTAACACCATCACTACTGCCTTCTAACTTAACAGCATTCGCTACAGCTTCGCTATTCAAGGTAAGTTTGATTTTACCTTTTTTCGCAGCATGACCATTGTTCGCAATCGCTTTTACCTTAATTTCAACACTATCAGACATTGCATTGATTTTATAAGATGAAGCGATTTCTAAACGTTGAATAGCTTCTTGATCGGTTGCACTATCATCTGCAGTAATAACATCAACAGTAATGGTCGCGAATTTCTGAGGGTTCTCTAAGAAAGTTGCTTTAAGTTCAATTCCTTCATCTTTCAAAGCAAGTGGTGTATCAGAATTACTTTTTAGGATAAATTCCGCATAACCTTGTGCATTTGTAATGGCTTCAGTTTTATCCAAGGTCACACCACGACCTGATTGATTGGTCTCCAGGCGAACTTTTTTACCTGCTAAATCTTGTTTATTGGAATTTTTGGCATATACACGAATACGTGCTTCGCCATTTTTTGCAGCAATCGGTGCATCAGGCTTAATAATTTCAAGTTTATCGACAATTGTTGCAATATCTTTAAATGTTAGAGACGTAGTTGCTTGCTTTTCTGCACGATGCTCATCAATGAGTTTAAAGTTTAGTGTTTTAGAGGTATCTACAAGCTGTTGAATTTGTGCCGCAGTTAAATTTTTATTTGCTACAAGTTTAAAATTTGCTTTACCTTCACTATCTGTCTGTACAGATGATCCGTTGCTAATTACAAACAATCCTTGTAACTCAGCAGGTAAAGACAATTCAACGGTTTGTCCTGACTTAGAACCACCTTTTGGATCAGTCACTTGGACAAAAAATTCAACTGCCCCATTTGGTAAATCAATCGTAAGGCCTTGTGGCACATCTAGAGTATAATCACTAACAATTACACTAGATTTTTTGATATTAAGGGTATATACCTGTTTAACTTGTGTGCCATCTACAGTTGCAGTTAATTGTACTTTACCAGATTCAATATTAATTGAAGGAATTTTAAGCTCAAAAATAGCAATGCCATCTTCAGCTGTAGCAACTAAGGAACTTTTGCTTGTTACACCTAATTTATCTGAATCATTAATCGCTAATCGTACATTTTTGCTAGAAATTCCACCTTTATCTGCATTTAAGACCTGAACAGCAATTTGTACAGTTGAATTATCTACAACCTGAACAATATTTTGGCCACTCGAATCTTGCAAACTAATATTCAAGCTTTCTGGAACTTGAGCTGTATTATCTGTAGATTCATTGCCGCCTCCATTATTTCCTCCTGTATTTGGTTGACTATTATTGTCATTATTATAGTAACCGTCACTCCCCCCCCCGCCACATGCAACTAAAGAAATCGATGTTGCTAAAACAGTCGTGTTAACCCCTAATTTTTTTAAATTTATAAACAAACTCATGTTTTTTCCCACTGCATATAATAGTTAAGCTGCCATAAAAGTTAATCTTCTGGCTTTTACACAAAATTTACTCAAAATAGCAAAAATATGCAATCTAGTTACATAATTTACATCAGAAACATTGTAAATCATGCATATAAATATTCATGTTCTGAGAATTGGTAAGCATTTTATGTATGACATTATTATTATCGGCGCAGGCACAGCAGGAATCAGTGCCTATAAAGAAGCTATTAAACATACCCAAAATATTTTAATTATTAATGCCGGTTCATGGGATACTACATGTGCTCGTGTAGGCTGTATGCCGAGCAAGCTTCTGATTTCTTCTGCTAACCGTATGCATGAGATTAAAACTGCAGAAAATCTCGGATTACAGCATGATGCAGTAATAAATACCTCCATCGTTATGGATCGCCTGCATAAGCTTCGTGATCATTATATTCAGGCCACTTTAAAAGAAGTAGAACAATGGGATTCAACTCATAAGGTGTCTGGTCACGCAAAATTTACTAATGCTCAAACAGTCCAAGTAGAAGGAAAATCTTATCAAGCTAAAAGTTTTATTATTGCAGTAGGCTCTCGACCAAATTTTGATGCTACCTTAAAAAATGAATTAGGCGATAAACTCCTGACTTCTGATGAAATCTTTGAGCTTTCACATTTACCCAAATCCTTAGCAGTGATTGGTAGTGGCGTTATTGCAATTGAATTGGCTCAAGCCATGCAACGTTTAGGAGCACATACTACTATGTTTGCTCGTAGTCAGAAAATAGGTGTACTCACCAGTCCAACTCTACAAGCTTTGGTCAGAGAGAAGTTAACTAACGAGCTGGATATCAAGTTTAAAACGCTACCTAATCAAGTCAAACTCCTTAATGATCAGGTAAAAATTGACTATATAGAAAATGATCAAAAACAAAGTCTTGAAGTAGATTATATACTCTCAGCCACTGGTCGTAACTCTAATTTAGATCGATTAGGTTTGGAGAAAATTAATCCTGAATTCCAAGATGTTAAAAAGCTACCTATTAATAAAAAAACCAAGCAATTAGCAAACTTGCCTATTTTTATTGTTGGAGATGCAGCCCCTGATGTCCCAATTCAACATGAAGCTGCCCACAATGGTAAAGAAATAGTCCAAAACTGCTTGAATTTTCCAGATGTTCAACCTATTTCTTCCCTGACTCCTTTGGCAATCGTATTTAGCCAACCAGAAATGGCTATTATTGGACAAAGTTTCAAGCAATTAGAGGAAAAAAATGCAGAATATATTAGAGGCTTTGTATCTTATGAAAGACAGGGACGCGCGTTAATTCTTGCTGAAAATAAAGGTGGAGCTGAAGTATATATAGATAAAATGTCAGGAAAATTATTAGGTGCTGAATTATTCTGCCCTCAAGCCGAACATCTAGCACACATACTAGCCTGGATGATTGATGCAGAGCAGGATATTCATCAGATTCTGGCAAAGCCTTACTATCATCCGACTTTAGAAGAAGGGCTAAGAACAGCATTTAAACATGCTCGTCGTCAGCTTGATCAACAGGAAGTAATTGACAATTCTTAAATATCTTAAAGAAGGATAGATAAAATTTAATTACTTCAAACAATATGGTGCAGCTAATAGCTCTGAAGTTTTGGCTGCACCCTGTTACTCTTTAACTCTTTTTTTAGATCAGAAAATATCAATAGAAAAAGTTGTAAGCATGAAACCCCACGCATAAAAAAGCCCCCTGCGTGAGCAGAGGGCTTTTGGAATAATGAGCTGGCGATGACTTACTCTCACATGGGAGACCCCACACTACCATCAGCGCTAAGAGGTTTCACTTCTGAGTTCGGGAAGGGATCAGGTGGTTCACTCTTGC